>JACDGI010000465.1 GCA_013821665.1 Anaerolineae bacterium | reverse complement strand
GGCAGGAGGATGATGGCGGCGGTTACGGTCGGCAGCGCCAGTTCAATCAGAAATGGGAAGGGGAGTGTCAGGGCAATCAAGATGGTCTGGATAATGAAGGCCTGACGCAGAAAACCGAACTCAGGCAGCATCGTACGCCATGCCGTCCCCAACTCACGCTTAACGAGGGGGTTGGATCGTCGCGCCCAGCGGGGCAGACCCATGTCAATGTCCTTGCCGCGCTGGATCATACGTATGATTTGTAAATCAGTACTGGTGTAATCCACCATGACCTCTTGTGATTGATTACTAGTCATAAGTATACACATTTTACGTTATTTTTGTTCAACCAATCATCTAATCGGCTGCTGAAATGATAGACTTGGCGTGTACAAAAGAGACGTGATTCAGGTTCAAAGACTTCTCTAACTGGAGATTCTCCACATGAAACAGGTGTATTGGCTGCGGGTTTTGGTTATCTGTTTAGGCATACTTTTGATCGTCGCTAGTGCCGCCGCTTATATCGCTTTTTCTTTCGCGCGTGTCTTTTATTCGAGTGAGAATGGGGTACGGTTGGAGCCGCTGGGTCTGTCGAGTTATCCGACGAGTCCCATCCGCACCTCGCCGGATATTAAACGGGTTGTTTTCTTTGGCGACTCGCGGGCTGAAAGTTGGCCGCCTTCCGTACAGGTATCAGGTTGGGAGTTTGTTAATCGGGGTATCGCGGGGCAAACCACTGCCCAAATCCTTGGTCGTTTTGCCGCGCATGTAACACCCCTTCAGCCCGATGTGGTTGTTCTACAACTGGGTATCAATGACCTTCGAACTATTCCAATTTTCCCGGAGTCGCGTGCTGTCATTATCGCCAATTGTATCGCCAATATTCAAGCGATGATCCGCCAATCGAAGGATTTGAAGGCTGTGGTTATTCTCAGCACCATCTTTCCGGTGACAGCACCTACTTTGGAACGTCGTATTTTTTTCTGGTCGGATGATATTGCGCGTGCTGTCGCTGAGGTGAATAAGGCGCTGCGTTCTCTGGCTGCGGATCGTGTTATCTTACTTGATGCCGATAGTATTCTTTTGGATGCAAATGGCCTTCCACGCCCTGAGTATATGGAAGACACACTGCATCTCAGTCCGGCTGGCTATGAGGCTCTGAACTTGCGCCTATCCCAAATTCTGAGCGATTTGCCCTCGTCTTAAATAAATCGTGCTGTTCAAGTAGGGAGGATTTTAACCTCCCTTTACCTCTTAATTTGGACGGTTATTTATGGCAGCGCTGGGCAGCGACTCACCTTTTTTACCGTGTCCGCAGACACCCAACCTGAGATTTCCTTACCTTCTTTTGAGACCGCCAGTATCAGATACCAGACCACGCCAGTGTCTCTATTCTGCTGTTGATAGAGAACCGTAGCGGGCATATCCGGCGGTAAATTATTGACCAATGCTGACTCGTCGCCCTTCTGTGATGGCCCTGAAAATACTTGTACGCTCTCATTCTGTTGGACGCTTACGGTACAAATCCCAGTTGGCATGATGTCCGCTGGAAGTGCGCTTGTAGCAGCATCCGCTTGTGCATTTGTATGCGCTGCGCCCGTTTCAGCGACCGGTTGAGGTGCGCAGTCTTCAGCCGAATGGATGCTGATGGCGGAAATCCAACCCTTAACTGGCTGGTCGCCAATTGTGGTAATCAGATACCATCGCGCACCCACAGCCCCTGTTGATTGGAGATCGTCGTTTTGCGAAATTACAATAGCTGCACCTTTTGTGGCGAACTCTCCAATCACTGCGGCATTAGGATCTTTGGTCAGCGGTACGGCATACATGGGCACCGATTGATCGGTCGGGTTGGTAATCTGGCATGAGGCGGATTGTGTACCGTCAGTTGCGTTCGGTACGGCAATGTCCACCGGGTTGATCTGCGTTGGTACGTCGGTTGATGTACCGCCATTTCCAGCCGTAACTACAGGCGCACAGGTACCCGATGAATTAATGCTGTTGGTCGAAATCCAGCCGGTCACTGGCTGACCATTTTCGCCATTTACCTTAATCAAATACCACAGTGCACCGATTGACCCCGCCGATTGCGGATCATCGTTCTGCAAAAGAATAACCGCTTCACCTTTTGCCGGAAATTTACCGACAACGGCTGCATTACTATCGCTGGTCAAGGGCGCAGCAAATATAGTGGTCGCATTACCTGTTTCGTTGGTAATTTTACAAATACTGGTCTGTTCCGCAACAGCCGGAACAGTACCGCTGACCGCGCCGACATCACTTTGTGGGACGGCTGTGGTAACGGCATTGGCTAGGACAAAACAGTTACTGTCCGTTGAGATGCTGTTGGCCGAAACCCAACCGGTAATCTGCTTTTCGTTGGTGCCGTTAGTCATAATCAGATACCACAGTGCGCCAATCGAGCCCGCAGATTGAGGGTCATTTTGTTGGTTGAGGAGCGTCGCTTGGCTTCCCGCTGCAAATGTGCCGACAACCGCCGCATTGCTGTTGGTCGTCAGTGGCGCGGCGAAGATCGTCGCGTCTTTATCCGTTTGGTTGATAACACGAGTGGTTTTGCCATCGACTATGATGATACCAGTGCAAACTGGTGTTCCAGCATCACTGAACATAGGTGTGGCATCTGCTGGCAAAACGGTTGCTGGTAAAGCGCTTACCGGAACAGGTGTGGTAACAACAGCCGTAAACTGATCACGTGGCGAAGAAGGTGATGCGCAGTAATTGACATCCGTAAAGGCGCTGCCTGATACCCATCCTTGAACAGAACCACTCACAAAGTACCATGCTTCTGCGTTGCCCGACTGATTATCCACATCGACGATGCTGGTTAACGTTCCCGGCTGTAATGTTCCAAGGCTAACCCCGCTGCCGGAATAAGCTGGACGTGAATAAATTTGTGCAGGTTGTGCCCCAATCGTTCCATAACAGAGTGCCGCTGGTTGCATTACTTGGAGTGGAACTTCGGTTTGCAAGTCGCTGCTCAAGACCCAGCCTTGCGTTCCGTCCGGCAAGATTACGTTGGCCCACTGCCCATTATTGACAGTTGTGGTCACGGTCAACGTTATATTATGTTGAAGTGTTCTAATCATCTGTGCATTCTCGTCTGGGTTGTCGCGAAGCACAGTCTGTTCGACGTTCACAATGCCTTTCATACCAATCGTAGTGTCGTTAGCTTGACCCGTTGTCTGTGTGACCGGTTGCACTTGGCTGGCATAAATCCATCCCTGAGTGCCATCTTCGAGAATAATATGGTTCCATAGTCCGTCTACCGACGAATTATTTACAGTGACTAGAGTACCGCTTTCAACTGTTCTGATAGCAGTAGTGCGGTCATCAGGTCGTTCTCGTACTGTACTGACTACGGTCACAGTTCCTTGCCAGCCACTCGATTCACTGGAGGTAGTTATTATCTGCGGTTGCAGGACGCTGCTCAAGACCCAGCCATTTTTGCCGCCGTCCAGCACAAAATGCGACCATTTTCCATCGGCTGACTGCTGATCGATGTTGACGACCACGCCCGCCGTCAGAGTGATACTGAGCGTGCCATTGGTAGCAGGGCTAGTACGGGCGGCTGTCCCTGTCACCACAACACCGCTGATAGGCAGCACATTCATTGGAATAGCGGTCGCATTTGCAATTCCTGAAACCACGACTTCAGGTACTGCCGCCCGCGCCACAGTCACGTTGACCAAGCAGCTCGCTTGCACCTGCTGCGTGGCATCCAGCACCGACAGTCGCAAACCGTAGTTATCTGGTGGATACGACGAGAAATCGAGTTGGGCGAGCGAACCCGCGCTCGTGACCGGGTATAGTTTCGTCGCCATCGGCACGTATTTGCCGCCGGTTCCCAAACCGATGAGTTCAAGCTGGTATGAACCAAAGTTGGGCGTGGTCGCGATACCTGCAACAGTGACCTTCCCTGCGATCACACTGTTGTTGGTTGGCGAGAGAATGACCACATTATTCGAGCTACAGGTGACGCTCGGTGGAAGTTGGGCAGCCACCACACCTGACGTTGAACCGACCGCCGCGTCGTTGGTGGCGTTGATGGTGATGATGTTGGCATCGCAATCGGTTGCCGGATCAAGCGGTTGGGTGCTGTTGGCGTTCACCCAGCCTTGCACCGAGTTACCATCCACATCCGCTCTGATGAAGAACCAATAGGCGTTTGATCCACTGGTGTCATCCTCGGCAGCAATTCCGGTGACCAAAATATCGACCTGTGTTCCTGCTTTGACCATTGCGATTGCTGACGATTTATCGGATGGTCGCACATGAACTTGCGAATCCGCGATCATCACTTTCGGGCCACCACAAACAGGCGTGCCGACGGGTGTCCCAAAAATGCTTGTCGATAGTGGCACAACGGTTGGCGGCAAAGCGCTTGGTTTGATAATACCTGTTGTCGATATGGCTGTTGGAATGATTGTGGCCGATGCGGCAGGTGAGGGCGTAGTGCTGGACTGCACTTGTATCCCGGCAATTATATTACCGGGACGAATAGGACGCAGCACCAACGCGCCGATAAACAGCATCGACACGCAAGCCGCCGCAAGGGTAAGCGGCAGCCAACGTTGCATCGGTCGCTGCCGGTTGGGTAAGGCAATTGTGGTCATAACGAGTTCCTTCTGATGATTAGACGAGTGGTTCAAAGAAGGACTCGGACGGAAAATTTCACTTTCGTAAACCGTATTGACTTCAGCGATCATCCGCGCCAGTAGGGGATCATGCTCGGCCTCTGTCAACACTGCCGCGACGATATTGAAATCGGCACGTTCCAAGGCACTGCTGTAGCGAAACAGGCTTTTTTCCCGCGCCAGTTGACGGGCATCAAGTTTACGCATGGTCGTTCTCCTGCTGGCGGGCATATACCACCCGCAGCCGTCCCAATGCCCGGTGCAATCGCACGCGCGCCGCACCGGGAGTGATCTTCAGTGCTTTTGCCAATGACACGCCATCCAACCCATTCATGATTGCCAGCCGCAGGATATGTTCATCATGCGGTGCTAACGCCGCCAACAATCGGTCGACATCTTCGCGTTCTTCAAATGCATCCGGCATCGTCGCCGCGACATCCGCGAACCAATCGAACAGTTCATCGTCGCTCATTTGCGCTTCCATTTCAGGATGCATATCCCGTATAAGCGGTTCACGTTGGTCACGTCGTATGATTTCCTGCTGTCGCCGCTTCACCAGATTCGCCGCGATCCCCAACAGCCATGCGCGTGGTTGCCCTGCTGTGCGGAAGCGATCTTCATGTTGCAGGGCTTCTGCCACCACATCATTTAGTAAATCCTGCGCGGCGGACTCTAAGGGCAAATCACGACCGTTCAACCCGGCGCGAAACAAGTAGTAACGCAGCGTGCCGAGTAGCGTACTGGACTCGCTCTCAATAAATTGGCGGAGGCGTGTTTTCTCCGTCTGAGCCATAAGTTGGAATACCCTGCTTTCGGTACCTTTGCATGTCTTCCTGAAGACTATTCGCGTTCATCACCCTAAATGTTACACTAAGCTGCAAACCTCTCGTTTTCTCTTGCTTTTCTCTGTGCCTGTGCGAAGCCTCCTTTAGGGTTGCGGTTAATCTGTCTTATCATCTACCGCCATCGTGCCAACTCCGAGTACAATAGAGTAAGCATGTGGGACACCCCATGCGTCTATGTTGTAAGGGAGGTTTAACCTCATGTCAGAAATTGAAACACTCAGCCCACGCGCCATTCGTTTGCGCGAAGCCGGACATAAACTCACCAACGCCCGTTTGACCGTGCTGAATGTGCTGGAAAATAATGGTGGTCATTTGACTTCGGCTGAAGTCCTCGATCAAGTTGATAAAATCGACTCGTCCATCGGGCGTGCCAGTGTCTTTCGCACACTCGATTTGCTGACTAGCCTGTCGATTATTCGCCCGACCTATATGAACAGCAGCATGACACCCACCTATGTGCTGATGCCGGACGGTCACCATCATCACATTGTCTGCACCAACTGCAACCGTATCATCGAGTTTGAAAACTGCGGCCTCGGTGCGATTGCCGCCGAACTTGAAGAACGTCTGCACGTCAAACTCACCGGACACCTACTGGAGTTCTACGGCCTCTGCGACAAATGCTCGTAATCGAATAGGGCAAATTAACCTTGCCCTATTTTACGTGTGCGCCTATATCCCTCTCTATTTTTCTCTGTGTCTCTGTGGTAAAAAATCTCTGTATGCTCCGCGTCTTTGCGGTTAAATGTATTTATGTAGACTGACGACTAACCCATGCACATTGCTTTCAACGGCTGGTTCTGGGATCAGCCCAATACCGGCAGCGGTCAATATATCCGCTACCTCCTGCCGAATCTACGCCGCGTGGCACCTGACCTGCAAATGACGGTCATCATGCCGCCGCATAACCCCGCGCCCACCAATTTACCGCCCAATGTCAATATTATTCCAACGCGTGGTGGCAGCGGCAACCTCGGCAAAGTGTTGTTGAACAGTGGAGTTATCCGCAAGCCGTCAAGCGCTCCGGCGCGGACATTGCCCATGTGCCGTATTGGGGGCCGCCGCTGTCATCACCCGCCCGATTGGTGACTAGCATTTTGGATGTTATTCCGG
>JACDGI010000464.1 GCA_013821665.1 Anaerolineae bacterium | reverse complement strand
CTCGCATATGGTGGCGACATAAGTGATCCGCAGGATATTGCAGCACAAATTAGGGTCGCATCAAGCATCATTTCTACTCCCACACCAACATCTTAATCGGATACTACTGTGAATATTTTCATGAAACGTCTCGCACTCTTGCCATTTATCATCGCCTCTTTGGGAATAAATACACCCGTTCAAGCTGCTGCGAAATGGTATTGGGCTTACATCGAAAAAAATCAACAGGTCATTTCTTATAATGTGTCGGGCAATGTTCATGTCTTGTTGGAGGGTGTGGGCCCATCAAACCTGTATCGAATTGATGACGATACAGCCGTTGTTATGATCTGGCGCACTCATCAATTCAGTGCCTATGTCCTTACTTCAGACAACGCATATCTGGTATCCGAACTTTATTCCGGGGAATTCCCAGATGACCCCTTAGCTCATCCAGCCGGTGTTCAGGCACTCGCTCTGATGTATCCGTATATGTTGATTTGGAATTTTGATTACAGCTCTCACTTTATCTTCAATCGTGAAACCCATACCGTCGAAAAACTTAATTTAGATCGTTGGGAAACGGTTCGAGTATCGGCAGATGGGCGTTATCTGCGTTATTTTATTGACGACGAGAAGGGAAATAACCTTAAACTTCATTGGCGACTCGTAGAATACGATGTGGTCAAAGCAGTTGCGCGAACCATTTTTGAACGCAAAGAAGACAAACCTGCCGAAGCTGATTCTATTTATGAGGGCTGTAAACCGGATACACACGGTGAAAAATGGTTTTGTGAGCAATCAATTGGTATCTATCCGGCAAACGGAGGGATGCCCTTATCAAAAAGACAAATTATCCATATTGATGGACATACTGAAGATATTGAAAACAATCAGTATCTTAAAGTGAGCGCGAGCGGCGATTGGTTCATACTGACTTCTGACAACTACTACAATCACTGCGATAAAACTTGTACTTTCAAGATCACTAATTACTCAACTGGTCATACCCAAACTTACTCCGTCTCACAAATGGCACCTCCACAAGAGGTTGATTTCAATTTATTTTACTCGGAAGTGTTAGATGATGGTCATCTCTTATTGGTTGGTAGCTTCCAAACAGGGTCTGCTAACTATTTATTACAAGACAAAACGAAATTGATCTACTTAGGAGTAACACCTTGCTGTGATTTCGTCCATATGTCAAACGATGGCCGTTGGCGAATTATTTACGATGTTCGCAAGCCGAAACAACCTTCAACAATACTGGTTGATATGAAATTGGGGCGTATTATTTTGCGCGAAGATGGATTAATTGATTTGTTAGGGTTTGCTGAAGGAGGTATTGCTCTAGGTGGGTTAGAGTTTTATTCGTATGAAATTGATAGATTATTTACCGTAAAAGATGGTGTCATTCCCGGCTTGGTCGTCGACGTATTACCAAATAGAATAGCAATTGGCGCTAACCCCAAAGATATAGCGGATCAAAATGAAGTTGGCATATATATGACGAGCCAAGAGACAGGTAAAAAGTTGCTTGTAAAAGACGCTGAACCTCTTTTTGAATAATAAAGTAGATTGCTGCAAATCGCTGCTACGAACCCTCACCACCACGTCTTAACTGGATACTGTGTGATCAACGGATCATTGGTGAGGATCGTCATATCTTCGACAATGGCCTGTGAAATGATCAAATAATCAAACGGATCACCGTGATAATTTGGGATACGGTTTAAGGCTACGATATGCGCTAACGAAATAGGCAGCATCTCAATACCATTTTCCTGACTCTGGCGCATCACAATATCTACGACAGGCGCTGGCAAATCGACCTTCCCAATAAGGGATTTCACTTGCATCTCCCGAACACTGCTAATGCTCAGAAAGACCGCGTTCCCGGGACTTTTAATGGCTTCTGCGACCTTTGGCGGAAGTTTGGCCGAGTTAGAAATCCACAATAAAAAGGTTAGGGTGTCCAGTATATATTTCACAGTGTTCGGTTGTTCCAAAATCTTTCTGGCAGTTGTTCATTAAAACCATCGTCAACCCAAATATCCTTGTGCATATCGGGCACACGTCCATCCTTGGGTATGGGCGCGTGAGCTATCGCGGCCACCTTAGCAATCGGCCTGTCTGCTTGGGTGAGAATAATTTCATTGTCTGCTTCCAATAATCCCAATAAATCGCTTAACCCTTGCAACGTTGAAATGTCTACCGTTGTCGTCACAATCCTGACAACCTCCTATATGATGCTGTTGTGTAGTTGAATAATATCAGAGATTTTATATTATTTACCCCCTCAAAAGAAAGGGGCTGGTAGCAAGATAAAATGAGCGGTGGCAGCCAAATCAGGAATATTAGAGGGGTGGATAAACGCTTACCACAGCACCTTCACGGGGTACTTGGCGATGTTGTGGTCTTTAGTAATGAGCGTCATATTTTCAGTGATGGCCTGTGCCACCAATATGCGGTCGAAGGGTTATATCTCTAATAATTTTCATCATGCGTATCGGCTGACAAAACGCGCCTTTTGCAAAGGCACAACACGACAAAGGAAACACATCCCAATCTCAGGAAGGCTATGGCACAAAGGCGGTCTCGCGTGGTCGTGTGAACAGCACCTCAACCACCTGACCCGACTCCGACTGGAGCGTGACTTTCATATCCACAATACCGCGTTCACCCATCAACCGTACCCGTGCTTGAGTCTGACCGTCGCCTTCCAACACATCACCGCCACGCAGCTTACCGTACTGTACCCGCACCGCATCCAATTGACTCTGGATTTGCTTGCGTTTCAGCGTGGGCGCAAACAGGGTTTTGGCCTTTTCCTCATCCCATACGGCGGTCATTTTCACGATTTGATTCACCGTCAATTTGAGTCCTGCGCTCAACGGCTTGGCGCTGATAAATTGCAAGGTCTGCATACGCGGTGGAACGGTCGGCGCAAGCGTCACAACCACTTCGATATTTCCGCGCTGGCATTGCAACATCCAACGGCCACGTAGATTATTCTCGGCAGCAAACGGCGTAATCGACTTCACCTTGCCGAAGCTGGCACGCAAATCCTGTACCTGTTGGCGGCGTTTATCCAGCGCCATATCCTGAAAGAAGGATGCCGTCGCCAGAGCCGTGACATCATCATCGCTCCACGTTTCGTAAAGGTCGGTGATGCCCTTCTGCACATCCAGCAGCGGTTGTGAGGCGGGCACAATCCGCGCCTCTAATCCGCCGGTTTCATGCAGCAGCGCCAGTGCATCATTCACCTTCAACGAAATAGATGAATAAGTCACATTCCCCAGCGCCACCAGACCAACATTGCAATCTGGCAGCACCTTATAGAAGGTTCCCCATCCCGGCAAACCGCCACCATGACACACCGAATAACCCAGCAGCGAATCCACACCGCAAGCCAAACCGTAGCCGTAACCATCGCTCTGGAACAAGGCTGGCACATCCGGCGTTGCCCGTGACGAAGCCACAATCCGCTGCCGGTGAGCCTGCATCATTTCGCGTACAGAACTCCGTCGCACAGGGCCACTTTCGGCCTCATCACGTGGAGGAAAAGCCGCCAGCAAATAAGCCATATACTTGGCGAAATCGTTGATGGTGGTGAACAAGCCGCCCATCGATCCGAAGGCCCCATCACCCAACGAAGGTTCTTCCACCCATTGATCATCTTCGCGCCGGTAGCCCATCACTAGGCGCTTCGGATCAACCTGGCTGACATCGTACGTGGTCGAAGTCATACCCAACGGTTTAAGGATAGTATCGCCGATGTATTTTTGATACGACTTGCCCGACAGATTGGTGATGATCCGCCCCAAAATGCCGTAACTGAAATTCGAGTATTCGTACTTTACACCGGGCGGATTAGAAAAGGTGATACCCTGCTGCATCCATGCGGACAACTGCGCCTCGGTTGCCGCCAGTTGACGGTCTGCCCACGGATCTTCCTGTGGGAACCCTGCGCTCATCGTCAACAGATTGCGCACCGTGATGCGTGCCGAGTCGCGTGTTGGATACGCCAGCCCTGCCAATTCCGGCACATGCCGTTCCACCGCGTCATCCAATTGGAACTTGCCATCTTCGCGCAGCTTCATCAAGGCCATCGCGGTAAAACTCTTGCTCATCGACGCGATGCGGAACACGCTGTCCGGTGTCACTGGAATCTGACTCGTCACGTTCTGCACACCGATTCCCTGCGTGGCGACCAGCTTGCCATCCACCACGATTCCATAAGCGACACCCGGCACCGGATTCTTTTCGGCAAACTCGCGGAAAAGCGCCTCTACCTGCGGGAATGCTTCGCGCAGTTTAGCCAGTCGATCAATGCTTTCATCAAAGCGTGGGATGGGGAACATGCTTTTATCCTATTGTGTGACCGTGATTGATAGAACGATTTTACCCAATTTCTGCCGAACGCAGTACAGCACCAATTGTGTGCGCAGGGAGATTATGCGTATTGTCATCTGCAAAATGCCTGCTTTGCAGGTGGAGCAGGTAAAAACAGGGCATTTTGGAGCCATTTATGAAGATAACGTTTGGAAGATGAAACCAAACTCGAACGATCAAAATCGGAAAACCGTTGTAGAATAATTGTTCTGATTGATACAGAGTATATTTTTGCATCATTCAGATGGTGCGGCATCCATAATCTTCTTCGATATGTCCTGCTTCTACAAAACATCTTCTAACGCAGTTTTTTACTGAGCCTATCCTCGTCCGTCATTGAGCCAAAAGTGAGTAAAATCTATGACCAAAACCTCCACGAATTCAGGACAATGGAAGACGGGCCAAAGCGGCAATCCGAAGGGAAAAACACCGGGCAGCCGGGCTATCAGCGAGATCTTACGGCTGAAGGGTGAAGAGCAAGTGGTGGTCGGCGGGCAAGCGCTTTCCGCACAGGAGGCGTTAGCCGAGGCGATCTGGCGCTTTGTGTTGAAGGGTGATGTGATGCTGGGCAAAAAGCATCTTCAGGCCGAGTCGGTGGTGGATTGGGTGCAGGCAGTGAAATGGCTGTACACATACGTTGATCCGCCACAGGGGAAGACTATGGAACATGAGCCGGAAGTGGTGGTGCGCGTTGTACGGGTAGCAGAACCACGCCATGCGGTTGACCTAACCCGACAGGAAGACCGCCAAGACATTCTAACCGCAGAGACGCAGAGTGAGAAACCCCCTCCTTAATCCTCCCCCGTGGTAACAGGGGAGGAAATAAAGCAAAGGCATCCCCTCCCCCAACCCCTCCCCGCTTCGCAAAGAGGGGAGCTAAGAAAAAGACAAAAGTTCGGAGAAAACTAATGATTGAAATTCAACTGGCGGCGTTGCATGAGGGTCAACAAGCGATTTTAGATTCGAAGGCGCGATTTAAGGTGTTGTCTTGCGGGCGGCGATTCGGCAAGACACTGGTGGCGCTGGATATGCTGACGAACCGGCTACTCGACGGGCAACATGTAGCGTACTTCGCGCCGACTTACCGGATGGGAGCCGAAGTCTGGCGGGAGTTAAAGCAGAATTTATCACCACTGATGCGCACGATGAACGAACATGAATGGCGAATGGAATTGTTCACAGGTGGCGTGTTGGAGTGTTGGTCACTGGCGAACGGGGCAGCGGAGACAGTACGTGGACGCAAATATCATTTCGTGGTGATCGATGAGGCGGCGCTCTTTGAATCGGCGGAGGTATGGCACGGGGCAATCCGTCCACTGTTGACGGATTACGAGGGTGAGGCGCTGTTCGCCAGCACTCCAAGGGGGCGCAATTGGTTCTGGCATTTATATTTGCAAGGCAAGAGCGATTCGTTCCCTGAATGGGAAAGCTGGAGTCTACCAACGGCGGCAAATCCGCACATCAAAGTGAGCGAGATTGCCGCCGCGCGGACGGGGATGCCTGAGCGGTTTTATAAACAGGAATATGAAGCGGTGTTTCTGGATGACGGCGGGGTCGTTTTTCGGAATGTGGAGCGGGTATGCGTGGGTACATACCCCACCCTAGCCCTCCCCGTAGTAACAGGGAGGGAACAGGAAACCCTCACCCCTAGCCCCTCTCCCTCAGGGCGAGGGGAACAAGAAACCCCCACCCTAACCCTCCCCCATAGCAACAGGGGAGGGAATCAAGACGGAGAAATGCAGCGGCATGAGGGGTGTTATTTTGGGGTGGATTGGGGGAAGGAAAATGATTTTACGTGTGTATCGGTGATCACACAGGATGGGCGACAAATTCATCTGGAACGATTTAACCAAATCGGGTGGGCGGTGCAACGCGGACGGTTGGCAGCCTTATATGAGCAGTTCAAGCCGAAAGTGATTCTGGCAGAAGAAAACAGCATCGGAAGTGTGAATATTGAGGCGTTGCAAGCCGAGGGTTTGCCGGTGCAGGGTTTCCTCACGACGAGCAAAAGCAAAGCCCCATTGATCGACGGATTGGCACTGGCGATGGAAAAAGAAGACATCGTGCTGCTGAATGATCCGGTTTTGAAACACGAGTTGATGGCCTACGAGATGAAACGCAACAGCAAGGGCTGGTCATACGGTGCGCCAAGTGGGAGCCATGATGATACGGTGATGGCTACGGCACTGAGTTTATTGGCAAGCCGACGGTACGGGGG
>JACDGI010000463.1 GCA_013821665.1 Anaerolineae bacterium | reverse complement strand
TGCCAAGCCTGAACGTCTGACGGGGATGGCTGATGCCCTGCGCGATCCAGCATACAGCACGAGTGTAGGGTTATTGCGGATGGGTCTCAGTATGGACTCCGGTGCGCCGCGTATATCTGCGATGCCCAACAAGCCAATACCCGGTGGTGGATTGGTGAAGGCCTTGGGCGGTGTGTTTAAGCGGTTACTGCCAGATGGTGATGCCTAATAAGGGTAAAAACTAGGACTTCTTAACTAGAGGATTTGCCAAGTTTGTAGTTATAAGTACAATACAGGATATTAAGTGATTTAAAGATTGCCTTTCGAGGAGGCTTGCACCACATGGATATGTTGACACCCGGCGAAAATTTCGCGCAAATTAAAGTTATTGGTGTTGGCGGCGGCGGGGGAAATGCCGTCAACCGTATGATTAATGAAGGTCTAGGCGGCGTTGAGTTTATCTCCATCAACACCGACAATCAGGCATTGATGCTGGCAAAGGCTAAGACGCGTGTGCGGATTGGCGATAAGCTGACGCGCGGGTTGGGTGCAGGTGGTAACCCTGAAATTGGTCGCAAAGCGGCTGAAGAAAGCTCCGACGAACTTTATGAAGTGCTGCGCGGCGCGGATATGATTTTCATCGCCTGCGGCATGGGCGGCGGCACAGGCACAGGAGCATCACCCGTTGTAGCCCAGATCGCTAAGGAACTCGGTGCGCTGACGATTGGTGTGGTGACTCGTCCCTTCAGCTTTGAAGGCACACGCCGCCAGCAATCGGCGGAGCAGGGTATCGAGGCGCTCAAGAGCCAAGTCGATACGCTGATCGTTATCCCGAATGATCGCCTCCTACAAATCGCTGATAAACGCGCCAGCCTACAACAAGCTTTCTCGCTGGCTGATGATGTCCTGCGCCAAGGTATCCAAGGTATTTCGGAACTGATTACTGTACCAGCGCTGATTAACCTCGACTTCGCTGACGTTCGCACCATTATGAGCGAAGGCGGCGCGGCCTTGATGGCTGTGGGTAAAGCCAATGGTGATGATCGTGCCCGTAAGGCAGCCGAATCGGCTATCAGCAGCGGTTTGCTGGATGTGACGATTGACGGCGCACGTGGCATTCTGTTCAACATCACAGGCGGGCCAAACTTGAGCCTGTTCGAAGTGAACGAAGCGGCGGCTATTATCAAGGAAAGCGCACATCCCGAAGTCAACCTCATTTTCGGCGCTCAGATCGACGAGAACATGGGCGACGAGCTGCGGATTACGGTTATTGCAACCGGTTTTGAACAAAGTCGTGTGCAGCGCAAGATGGAAGCGCAGTTGCAACCGCGCCAGCCCGCACGTCCGGTGCAACAACCCGTTCAGCAATCACAACCACGCCAGCCTGTTCAGCAGCAGCCGATTAATCTGCCACCTGAACAACCCTATGCGCCACCGCAGCCGCGTCCGGCACAACAGCCGCCGATGCAGGAAGCGCCGCGTGAGTACGACACAGACGATATTGATATTCCGACTTTCCTGCGCAAGCGGAAGTAATATCCAACTTTCTGACAGATCAAAATCCCTTGCTTATACAGGGGATTTTTTGTTTGTGCTAAATGACGATTGCCTCACGCTTGATATGCGGTTATGACTTAAGGTGCGCATAAGGAAATATGATGTGAGTATCGGCTGAGCAAAGGAAACTTTTATGCGATTGATATTCACAGGTTTAGTTTTACTGACGCTAATTTCTTTCTCGCCTGTGCTGGGAAAAACTGATAGCTGCCTCGACTCTTTTCGCGACTTTGATCCAATTGAAGCAAAAATAATCTCCACGACACAAGACGTAGATTATGATTCTGAAGCTGCAATCACATGGTATGGCAAGTGCATTTTGGTCGGTTCGACAAAAGGATTATTGTTGTACGACATCAGCCAGCCCAATGCGCCGATAGTCCTTGCACACGTTGATGCGAAAGCTATCACAAATATGGCTGCGAATCCGCAAAATATGACAATTGCATTCAATGTCGCCCAAGATGAGAACAGGCAGACTGTGGAAGGGATTAAAAAAATAACTAAAGGCGTTGTTGGTCAGTGGAACGCCATTGCTCAGAAATGAATTCCATGTGGGGATGTGGTCGTAGCGCTGCAAGCCGATGAGAATGGGCAAGATTGTGCCTGCTAAACGCTCGTGTTCGAGACCGACAGGCCGCACGGATGTGTCGGTCAATAAGCCGGGTATTGAATGAAGATCGAGCAGCGGGGGTGAATAGTCATTCGGTGGAAGTGTTGGTGAGTGAAGGGCAAAATAAACGCACCCCAGCAGCGAGATGACAAAAAGTTCAATGATGAAGGAACGTTTCATGTGAGTGCGTAGACAATTTATCAGTAATGAAATCGGATGTAAAAGCGTCCGCTTCTCATGGCGGTTCTATTACTAGCGTAGCATGGTTTTTGGCAGTAGAGGTTGCGATTCGTGAGTTTAAGATTGGTTTATGGATAATAACGAGTGTTCATAACAATTCTCAAACAATGATGTGGGTATTGCGGGAATTAAGTGGGAAATGGGTTAGTACATGCAAACTATTTTCTAACCAAAGCGCCTGCGAATGTTATGGACAAGAGCGCTTCAAGCATGATAAATTAGAGAACATATGTAGCAAAAAAGGCATGAACTTGAAGCCACTTTGAAACCCCCATGCAGCGCCTCCGATGGGGGTTATCTGTCTGTGTTACAAGTTGTGATGTTAATTAACTTTTCTTAAAGTGAGAAAGGATGTGATGAGGATGGTTCAAACCAAAGCAGCGGCGCGGAATGCGTTACATGAACTTGGTTACAAGATTTTCCTCGACCGTTATGCCCAGAAGGACATGACACGCTCGACATTAGCAGTAGGCGATACTGTTATTGTGGTGGTCGATTCCAAGACAGGACAACGCGAAATCGGTACGATTACCGCCATAAAACTTCCTAAAGTGACGGTTCAACTTCTGGATGGCGAGACTACCGAGCGCGATATTGAACAGGTCGATAAACCGCTGGAAACCGATCCCGGCCAGATGATGGATCGGGTGGCGGCAGGTATCGCGGCAGTCGAAAAAAATTCCAAGCTGCGTAAACAATGGACGGATCGTTTCCGTTGGATGTTGGACGATTGGAAGTTTGTTCCAGCCGGACGTATTTTGACGGCGGCGGGTACTGATCAGGCGCTTACTTATTACAATTGTTATGTGATTCCATCCCCGAAAGATTCACGGGGTGGCATTATCGAAACACTGCGGCAGATGACCGAAATTATGTCGCGCGGTGGTGGTGTGGGTATCAATATTTCGT
Source organism: Anaerolineae bacterium (assembly GCA_013821665.1). Classification (GTDB taxonomy): domain Bacteria; phylum Chloroflexota; class Anaerolineae; order Aggregatilineales; family Phototrophicaceae; genus CFX2. The sequence continues at coordinate 3,344 of JACDGI010000463.1, read as the reverse complement.
CGCTGCGTCCACGTCATTGGTATGTGAAGGGTGTTAATGGGCGTTCGAGTGGTGCGGTTTCGTGGGGTGCTCTCTACAGCTTTGTGACGGGCTTAATAGAGCAGGGCGGGTCACGAAGGGGCGCTTTGATGTTGATCCTTAACGATTGGCATCCAGACGTGTTTGACTTCATCAACAGCAAGCGTAAAGCGGGTCAAGTGACAAACGCCAACATCAGCGTGGGCGTGAGCGATAAGCTGATGGATGCGGTCAAGGCCGATGCGGACTGGGATTTGAAGTTCCCCGACAGCACTGATCCTGAATATGATGAGGTTTGGGACGGTGATATTGATACATGGGCGGCTGCTGGACATCAAGTTATTAAATATCGCACGGTAAAAGCCCGCGAAATCTGGAACGCGATTATTGAAAGCGCATGGGCGAGTGCCGAGCCGGGTGTGTTCTTCAATGAACGTTATAACAAGATGTCGAACAGCCAGTACTTTGCACCGATCATTTGCACCAATCCGTGCGTGACGGGTGATACGCGTATCTATACCAATCGTGGTTTGGTGAAGGCGCGTGAACTTTTCGACAATGAGAGCGAAATTGAAGTCGCCATTGATGGACGTTTCGGTTTGGCAAATGCCACAACGCCATCGACGCGCGTTTTTAGAACCGGTGTGAAACCCGTTTTCCGCCTCCAAACTGAAGAGGGTTATTCTGTGCGGGCAACGGCTGATCATCGCTTCATGACTGCAAGCGGTTGGAAGCAGATGAACCAACTCAAGGCTGGCGATAAGATTCATATTTTGAATCGCAAAGGCGGATTTGGCTCTGAAGGTTCATCGGAACTTGGACGCGTTTTGGGCTGGTTGATCGGTGATGGTACCCTCAAACAAGATGAGGCTGTTTTATCATTCTTTGGTGAAGAGAAACAGGAACTCGCGCCGTTATTTGCTGACCACGTCAACACACTGGTTCATCCGCTGACCAAAAACCAAAATCGCACGTATACGGTGGGAATTGGTCAGGTTGTTGAGCGAGACGAAGCGCGCGTCAGTTCGGCACGTTTACGCCAAGTTGCTGAGCAATATGGATTGACTGAAACCAAGCATCGCGTACCGGAAGCCGTTTTCCAAGGTTCAGAAGCAATGCAGCGCGGCTTCCTTCAAGCGCTGTTCACGGCGGATGGCAGTTTTCAAGACGGTGGCGCTAAGGGTGCAAGCATCCGGTTGGCGGCCAACCAAATCGAATTGTTAGAAGGTGTACAGCAGTTATTGGGTAACTTCGGTATTGCCAATCGTATTTATCGTAACCGTCGCGATGCTAGTTATCGTATGATGCCTGATAGCAATCGTGAGCCAAAAGCCTATTGGTGCGAAGCGCAGCATGAACTGGCGATCACCAAGCAGAACATGACTGTTTTTGCTGACGAAATCGGCTTCATGATGGATTACAAGCAGAATGGTTTAGAAGATTACATCAGCCGTGGCAAACGTGGGCCATATGCCGAGCAGTTTGTGGCGACTATCGAGTCGATTACCTCAGATGGTATTGAAGAAGTCTTCGACCTGACCGAGTCGATCACACATTCGTTTATCGCTAATAGTTTTGTAACACATAACTGCGGCGAGCAAGGATTACCTGCATTTGGTGTTTGTAACCTCGGCGCGATCAATCTGGCGAAGTTTTACGACGAAGAAACACACGATGTGAACTGGGATGATCTGGATAAGACCGCCCGTTATTCGACGCGTTTCTTGGATAATGTCATCGACAGTACGCCCTACTTCTTTGATGAGAATAAGAAGCAGCAGCTCAGCGAACGCCGTGTGGGTTTGAACAACATGGGCTTGGCTGAACTGATGGTCAAGCTCGAAATCCGCTACGGCAGCGATGAGTCGGTGGCCTTCATCGACAAGTTGTATGGTTTCCTTGCGCGTTCGATCTATGAAACGTCGGTTGAACTGGCGCAGGAGAAGGGCGCGTTCCCACAATTTAAGGCCGAACCGTTCCTCAAGAGCGGCTACATGCAATCCATGCCCAAGGATATTCAGGATAAAGTGCGCAAGCATGGCATCCGCAATGTGACGCTGACCACACAAGCCCCGACCGGCACGACCGGCACGATGGTCAATACCTCGACGGGTATTGAGCCGTTCTTCTCATGGGTTTATTACCGTAAGAGCCGTTTGGGTCTGCATGAAGAACAAGTGCCACTGGCGAAGGAATGGTTTGAAGCGCATCCCGGCGAAACCCAACTGCCAGATTATTTCGTGACGGCGATGGATTTGTCGCCGGAAGAACACATCAAGGTGCAAGCAGCCATCCAACGTTGGGTGGATAGCAGCATCAGCAAGACCTGTAACGTGCCGAATGAATACACGGTCGAGCAGGTCAGCGATTTGTACCTGTATATGTACGATATGGGCTGCAAGGGCGGAACGATTTACCGCGATGGCAGCCGCGACGAGCAGGTGCTTATGCTCAAAGGCGACGAACGCGCCGAGAGTGAAATGTCCAAGATGAAGGGCGAAAAGGTGGCTGAGGTTGTGGTCGAGAAGCCTATTGAACAGGTCGCCACACCGCACCGTGTTTATCCACGCCCGAAGCGACTCGCAGGTGTGACTGTCAGCCGTAAGACTCCGTTTGGTACGGCGTTCATCACTATGAACAGTGATGATTTGGGCAACCCGTTCGAGGTATTTATTACCATCGGTAAGGCTGGCAGCGATTTGCAAGCGGATGCCGAAGGTTTGGGACGGATGCTCTCGCTGCAACTGCGGACGACCGCACCGCAAAACCGGATGGAAATGCTCAAGTTGATTGTCGAGCAATTGCAGGGTATCGGTGGGTCGCGCTCGGTGGGGATGGGGCCGCAGCGTGTGATCTCGATGCCGGATGCGGTGGCGGGGGCGCTGGTCGAGCATTATCTAACGCAATCGGTGTCGCAGCAGTTGGATTTGCCAATGGGTAATGGCAACGGCAATTCAAACGGGAATGGCAGCAGTACTCATGTTGCACTTCCTGCCGTAACTGTCAGCACGAGCAGTTTGCAGGCGGTTGGCGCGAATGGCAATGCTCACAGCCATACCAACGTTGATGGTCATGTGACCGAAACCGGTTATAAGACACGGGCGGACATTTGCCCAAGCTGCGGTACGGTCAGCCTGATCCGTATCGAGGGCTGCGAGAAGTGCGACGTGTGCGGTTACAGCCGCTGCTAAACCTGATTTATTGAGTGTGTTACACGAGGGCGGTTTTGATCGCCCTCGTTTCACAAATCTTAAAGAAAGGAGGTAAAAGAACATGGCAAATAAAGGTAAAAACCAACACGTTGTCCCACGGGATGGCAGTTGGGG
>JACDGI010000462.1 GCA_013821665.1 Anaerolineae bacterium | reverse complement strand
AGATGGTACACAACGGTATTGAGTACGGCATGATGCAATCCTACGCGGAAGGCTTTGAAATCATGAAAGCCAAGAAGGACTTTAATCTGGACATGTCACAAATCGCAGAACTCTGGCGATATGGCAGCGTCGTCCGGTCATGGCTATTGGATTTGACGGCAAGCGCTTTGAAAGAAAACCCCGACATGAACGGCATCGCGCCTTGGGTAGCGGATTCGGGTGAAGGGCGCTGGACGGTCTTCGCAGCTATTGACGAAGATGTGCCAGCACCGGTCATCACCCTTTCGCTGATGATGCGTTTTATCAGCCGTCAAGATGACAGCTACGGCGCAAAGTTACTGGCATCGATGCGTAACCAATTCGGCGGACACGCGATTAAAAAGGAGTAAGTCTGTGGGCGACACAAATGGAGCGACGATTGTCATTTTTGGTGCATCGGGCGATTTGACGCAGCGCAAATTGATCCCTGCCCTATACAATCTCTTTCGCAAAAAACGCCTACCTGAGACGTTCAATATCATCGGTGTTTCGCGGACGGTCTTTTCGCATGAGCAATTCCGCACGCAGATGCATGATTCGGTGAAAGAATTCAGTCCAGAAACATTCTCTGATGAGTTTTGGAATCCCTTCGCCCAGCATATTTGGTATACGGCGGGTGACGCGGCTCAGCCCGATCAATTGGCACAAGTCAAATCTTTCGTTGAATCGAAAGAGAACGGCACGAGCAATCGCCTCTATTATCTTTCGGTTGCGCCGAATTTATACCCGACCATCATCACCAATCTAGGGCAGCATGATATGACTTCGCAAGGCTCCGGCTGGCGACGCATCATCATCGAGAAGCCTTTCGGCATTGATTTGGACTCGGCACTTGAACTCAACAAAACTGTTCATGCCAATTTCGATGAGAGTCAGGTTTACCGGATTGACCATTATCTCGGCAAAGAAACCGCGCAGAACATCCTGTTCTTCCGTTTTGCCAATACGATCTTCGAACCGGTGTGGAACCGCAACTACGTCGATAATGTACAGATAACCGTAGCCGAAACGGTTGATGTTGGACATCGTGCCGCCTACTACGATCACGCGGGTGTGCTGCGAGACATGTTCCAGAATCATTTGTTGCAATTGTTGGCGTTGGTCACGATGGAAGCGCCAAACGGTTTTAATGCGAATGATTTGCGTAACGAAAAGGTAAAAGTCATCAGCGCAATCCGCCCGATTGCCTTACGTGACACCGTGCGCGGACAGTATGAAGGTTATATTGGCACAGAAGGCGTTGCACCTGATTCGAAAACGCCAACTTACGCGGCCCTGAAACTTTATATCGATAATTGGCGTTGGCAAGGTGTGCCATTTTATATGCGTTCGGGCAAGGCACTCAAGGCAAAAACCAGCCAAATACGAGTGCGCTTCCAACGTCCACCGGGTGTCATAATCAACGCGCTCAATGACGAGTCGTGTACACCAAACACGCTGACACTCTTCATTCAACCGGACGAAGGTATTCATCTCAATTTTCAGGCCAAAGTGCCAGATTCAAGTCAGGACACTCGCGATGTAGACATGGAGTTCACCTATAAAAAAGCCTTCGGTGAACAGCAAATTCCAGAAGCCTATGAACGTCTGATCTTGGACGCGCTGCACGGCGATCCAGTGTTATTTACACGCAGCGACGAAATAGAACGGCTGTGGAGGATCATTGATCCTGTGCTGAAGGGTTGGGAAACTAAAGATGCGCCACCTGTAGTCAGCTACAAGCAAGGTACATGGGGGCCAATCGAGGCCGAAAAACTTCTGGCAAAAGACAATCATACATGGCGCTTAGCCTACAAACCGGAAGGTACAGAATGACCAACATCCGTGTTGCGCCTGATGTGGCTACGTTGGCAAGACAAGCAGCCGATACCATCCAAAATTTAGCGAACACGTCGATTAGTCAGGCAGGGCGATTTAGCATCGCCCTGTCCGGCGGGTCTACGCCAAAAACCCTTTTTCAACTCCTAGCGGCTGAGTACAAACAGAAAATCGACTGGAAAAACACTCAGGTCTTTTGGAGTGATGAACGCTGCGTCCCACCGGACGATGCCGATAGTAACTACAAGATGGCACGCGAGACTTTACTCGAAATTGTCCCGTTACCCGCTTCAAACATCTACCGGATTAAGGGCGAACTCGAACCAGCCGATGGCGCGACCCAATACGACGAAACACTACGCAGCTATTTCCACGATCAACTGCCACGTTTCGATCTGATCATGCTCGGCATGGGTGATGATGGACATACGGCTTCCCTGTTTCCCGGCACCGATGCCGTGAACGAACGCCAGCGCTGGGTTATCCCAAATCATGTCGTATCAGCCAAACAAACGTGGCGAATTACACTTACCGTTCCGGTGGTTAACAATGCGGCGAATGTTATGTTTCTGGTCGCAGGGACGGGCAAAGCTGAGCGACTCAAACAGGTCATACAGGGTGAGTTTAAACCCAACGAATTGCCGTCGCAGCTTATCAAACCGACAGACGGCAATTTAATCTGGGCAATCGATCAAGCGGCAGCTAGTTTACTTTAAGGTCATTTTGGATAAGAAATTTGTGTATTGTCGCCGCCAGACGCTCAAGCATCCGGCTCCATTTTCTGGCGGGAAGTGGGCTTAAGCCCACTCAAACCCGCCGAAGAAGCAGGCTGATAGCTTGCTTCTCCTTCTTAATCTAGCTTATCCATAACTCAGGTTACTTTAAAGATCTATGCTCAATATGTCATAAATGTTGCAGTTATTACTGCATTTGCTGCATATTTCGCATAATTCCCGCCGAATTGCACGGCGGCGCGCAGGGAAGATGCCGCTGAATTAGCATTTTATGTCGGCGGGGGACTCGCGTGTTACCGCTGAAATGACACAAATGCGGCGGGAACCTCGGTCAATGCCACCGCCGTGCAATTTGTGCATTTCGCTGCTGTAGTTGCACTCAGTTTAAGCAGTGTTGATGGTGTGGTTGGCAGCATTCAGCATTCTCCAAAACGGTTCAGTAATACCAAGAAAGTAATGCAAATACCAACCCCCACCCTAACCCGCAAGCGATGGAGGGAACCAATCAATGGTCTATTTTCGCAACATTTACTTTGAACTACTTCTGTCTCCATATCCATTTTAGAACAAAAGTTCCTTCTGTGTCAACAGGATTCGGTTCGAGTTTTCAAACCTGAAGAGCCGAAATTCAAAATCATGAAACAGACATAGTTTTGGGAGCGAGCTTTTCCGGCGCGACACCATGCCGTGTCTGAAGCGTTGTGGCGGCTCTGGTCACTTCTTCCTGTCGTTGTGTCTCTGACCAACCCAACACATTGCCCACAGTAGTCGAAAGTTCTTGCAGCAAATCGCCTGTTACCAGACCGAGCATGGCTAACAGTGAGCGTCGTAGCAAGAGATCTTCGAGGTGAACAATCTTCTCGTGTTCAGCCAGAAAGGTAATCTCGCGCTGACTGTAATTGGCTTGTGACCGAAGGGGAGCATCTTGTTCTGCCGCGCAAAATATCGCGATGTCGCTGGCATAAGTTCCATAACGGTCAAATAATGCTTTGACACGCTCAGAGGGAAGGTTCGTTTTCTGCTGAAGTGTCTTCAACCACTGGTTTTGCTCACTTTCGGAAACCGGATAGCCTTTACCGCCACCAATCGAAACATTCTTGGTATCGGATTTACGGGTGCGGCCAAGTCGCTGCATAACCGCATCCGCCGACTGCTCAGAAAAGGCGCGAAAGGTCGTCCACTTGCCACCGATCAGAGACAGCACAGGGAATTTTACTTTGGCATCCGGTTCAATAACCCGAATGCTGTGATCGCGACTGATGGCACCAGTCCGTGATGCGCTGCTATGAGGCAGAGGACGTACACCGCAGAAGCGAAAGACAATTTGCGAACGATCAATCTTGATGTCGGGAAATACATTGCTGACTAACTCGATCATGTAGTCAACTTCTTCTTCTGTGCAAACAGGGTTCGGGATGTCACTGCGGATGTCGGTTGTGCCAATAATGACCTTATCGAGCAGCGGGAAAATCAGGCAGATGCGTCCATCTTTATTTTCAAAGAATATTTCGCTGCCATGCAAGATCTCGTGTAATTCAGGGTTATCGACGAGGATATGCGAACCTTTTGTACCACCGATAAACTGCGTTTCCTCGCCAATCGCCCGATTTGCCAAATCAATCCAAGGCCCTGCCGCGTTCACGACAATCTTAGGCTTCACTGTGAAGCTATCGCCCGTTAGTTCGTCCTTTAAGGTGACGGTATCATCTGCCCCGCCTGCCAAACTGACGTAGTTCAACGCCCGCGCATTTGGATTGGCGGCTTCGGCATCCATGACCATTTCCATACAGATGCGTTCGGGATACGGCATCCACGCATCATAATAATTGGCCGTTGCAACGATCTTATTGTTCAATTTTGGACGCAGCTTGAGTGACTCTTCACGCCCAATTAAGCGGTGAGTCGGCAGACCTTGCTGACCGCGCGTAAATCCGTCATACATCATCAAACCTAGCTTGATGATGATGCCACCGCGTTCTGATGGTTTGTCACGTAAATTCAAGAATTTCAACGGCGCGTTCAGAAATCCAGAGAACCAACTGTAGATTGGGATGGTGGTCGGCAGCGGTTTGGAATAATGCGGCGCGTTATGCAACATGCGGTTACGCTCGGTGAGCGCTTCACGCACCAAGCGAAACTCGCCGTTTTCAAGGTAGCGAATACCGCCATGCAGCATATGTGATGATCCGGCGCTCGCTCCGTTACAAAAATCACCTTTATCTACCAACAGTGCATCAACACCTTGCAGCGCTAAATCGCGGAATGTACCAATGCCGTTGACACCCGCGCCTACAATAAGAACCGATACCTCGGATTGCTGGCGTAATGCCGCCAGAGCATCTTTTCGGGTCATCTTAATACCCTCCTCAATTGACAGTTCACGAACCTCTACACCGCAACACGCATGAACCAAGCATCCAGTTCTTGTGCGCTCAGGAATCCATCTGCGGCGCTGGTCGCACCAATCTTATACGAGGCATAAACTACAGCCTTGCGAATGGATTCGTATGGGTCGTTCGTTTCCTGATAATAATGAACAAATGACGAAAAAAGCGCGTCCCCTGCCCCAATTGTGCTGATAATCGGGCGAACTGATACCGCTGGAACGCGCTCAACAAAATTATCGGATTTGACAGCGAGTAACGCCCCATGTGCGCCCAACCCGATCACAATAATCTCGGTGCCAAAGCGGTGCATCATCCACTTGGCCCAGTCTTCCGGAGAACAAGGCAACTGCTCGTGGCTCATAAATAAGATATTGGCTGCTGCCATATAATCACAGTTGTAAGGGTCTTCCACGTCAGAAATAGCATGAACATCGGTAGCAATAAGCTTACCAGAACGGCGGGCCGTCTCTAAAAAGGGGCGTGCAAAATTTATATTCGTTAGAACAGCCATCGAGCAATCTTCGAGAGCTTGCTGAAACAAGACTTGCGGGTAAATGCTGTCTTGAATATCTTTCAAATCCACGTTGATTTGGCGGTTTCCATGCGAGTCGTAGATGACCACCGATTGGGGAGTGTGCTTCAAACGATCAAGCACATATTTTCCGCGAATATCTTCGTCACTTAAGGCTTGTTTCACGAGTTTTTGTGCGGCATCTTTACCAACTAGCGATAGGTAATTCACAGTGTCACCTAAACGCGTCAGCGCCTTAGCGACATTAAAACCGACCCCGGAAACTCCACTGTTGATCCCATGAAAGGGATACAGTACCGGACTATAGGGAATAGGGAAAGAGTCGACTTTGAGCGTCACTTCAATATTGGTCAGACCGGCAACAAGTATTTTACTCATTTAATAGGCATCCTAAATTAAGAACAATAAAGGCAATCATTCAATGGCAACATTAACAACGCCTAAAAAATTACAATTCCCAGCCTTTTGCACGTTCGACGGCCCGTTTCCAGCCAGCATACAATGAGTCGCGTTGATAAACCGGCATTTGTGGCTCAAACGTTTTTTCGACCGCCCATTGGCTTGCGATTTCGTCTTGAGATGACCAATATCCGGTTGCAAGTCCGGCCAGATAAGCGGCACCGAGCGCAGTTGTCTCAGTCACAACTGGACGCTGAACGGGTACCCCTAAAATATCCGCCTGAAATTGCATCAGGAAGTCATTGCGTACTGCACCGCCATCCACGCGCAGGGCTTGCAAGGCTAAACCGGAATCGGCACGCATGGCTTCCAATACATCGCGGGTTTGGTAAGCAATACTTTCCAAGGTCGCACGGACAATTTGTGCCCGTCCACTGCCGCGCGTAAGACCGACAATTGTGCCACGCGCGTATTGATCCCAATAAGGCGCACCTAACCCCACAAAGGCTGGAACGACATATACCCCACTCGTATCGGCAATGCTGCGGGCAATGGCTTCTGTTTCGGAAGCATTCGCGATCAGCTTCATTTCGTCGCGCAGCCATTGTACTGCCGCGCCAGCAATAAACACGCTGCCTTCCAGCATGTACTGCATGGCACCCTGCCCGACTGTCCATCCAACGGTTGTGAGCAGATTGTGCTGCGACTCGGTAGCAGTTTCACCCGTATTCATCAGCATGAAGC
>JACDGI010000461.1 GCA_013821665.1 Anaerolineae bacterium | reverse complement strand
ATTGGTGTCGTAGGCCATGTACAGCAGATAACGTCCATCCGGTGACCACGCGGGATTGAGCTGGGTGTTGTGGTTGGCAATGAGCGAACTGGTATCTAAGGTTTGCACATCGACATCATAAATGATGCGGTTTGGGCTGCCGTTCTCACCGGAGGTAAAGGCGATGTGGCGGCTGTCGGGTGTCCAAGTCGGACTGGTGGCATTGGGGTAAGGAATGGTCATGCGGCGGGTCAAACCAGACTGCAAATCGGTCAGCAGCACCTCCGTAATTTGTTGCGCGAATTCCTGCCGCGCGGTGACATAAGCAATCGTATGCTCGTCTGGCGACCATGTTGGGCTAAAGTTGTTCATGGGACTGTCGGTCAGGCGGTGAATGCCACGCCCCAGCGCGTCCATCAAGAAGATGGTGTACTGCCCACGATCATTACTCACGAAAGCGATCTGCTGCCCATCCGGCGACCACGCAGGTTGGTTATCCTCGGTGCTATTGTGCGTCAGCGGGGCAGAGAGTTGGCGGTCAAGCGCCATGCGGTAGATTTCAGAATCGGTGTTATCCAAATTGGCCGAAAAGACAATTTCGTCCTCTTGGGGCAGTTTGCGTCCGAGGCTCAACATGAGTAAGGCGCAGCCCACACAGACCAGCGTGATGATAGTGGTTACTCGCAGCGAAAAGCGAATCATGGCGCTGTGGGCCTCCAACGTGCGGACGAAATTTGCCCGCCCATATGCGTCAATTGCTGCACGGCACTGCCATCAACCACTAATAAGTAAAGTTCTTGGCCGTTACCCTGACTCGAAAGCAGCATAATCCAGTGACCATCCGGCGAAAATGATGGATATAAACTATAGGATAGCTCACTTTTGAGCGGCGTAGCACAATCGCTCATTTTGCTGTCGCAGTTGACTACGGCTTCATAGACTTGCGATTGGCTGCTGCGGTTCGATTGAAAGAGCAATCGCTGACTATCCGGCGACCAAACCGGATACCAATTGGTGAACGGGCTGCGCGTCAGGTTATAAGCCTGTGAGCCACAATCATCTGAGTGCGCGAGACAGTCTGTTTGGGCGAGCAGCAAATCGCCATTCCATCCGGTGACCAACTGTAATTGGGGAAGGGATTGGTGCCGCGTGCCAACTGCATGGCGAGATGGTGATGAATATCAAGCAAATACAGGCTGCGGGTGTTACTTTGTCCAAATTGGAAAGCGATTTCGTTGGACATTGGCAGTATTCATCCCAACGCGAAGGCCAGCAGTATGCCGCCGATATTCACCATCATCAGCAGCTCAATGATGTTGCCGCGCCAACGGTGGCTCATGGCGCGCCTGTTAAACCCCGATTGATTTGAGTGGTATCAGCAAGATTGTAGACCATACGTGCTTGGCAGCCTCCCACTAAGCTAGGGCAATCGCTTTTAATGGCATACAGACCGGGTTGGTTAGCGATTGCATCCCAAGCCCGAAAGTAAATCTCACTACCATTCAACGACCACAACATCATAGACGGCACAATCGGACGGTTCAGGCGCAAGCGGCGTGGTGTTTGAAAACGACATTGCGCTTGGTCGGGCTGCAAACAATCCATATCCAACGTATAGATTTCATAGTCGCCGCTGCGGTCCGAAAGAAAGGCGATGTGGCTGCCATCGGGCGACCAGAGGGGCACAGTATCCACAACTAACTCATTGGTGAGTTGGATCATCTCGCGGTCGCAGCGTAGGCGACAAGCTGAATCGACTACAAATATATCCGGCAGACCTTGATAATGGCTGGCGGTGAAGGTCAATTGCTGACCATCCGGCGACCACGCGGGGCTGCCATAGTTTCCGGCTTTGAGAATGGTTTGCTGTGATGTTGTGTCATCGGCAGCAGCCGTATAAATCCCCCGTTGATTATTAGGTTCATAGCCGACGAAGGCAATCTGACGGCTATCGGGCGACCATGCGGGATTATCGCTGCCGAGTGCCGTATGTGTCACGCGCTGATAATCGTTTGCGTACAGATCACCGGCATAAATATCAATTTGGTGACCATCCGACATACTAAAGGCGATGCGCCGCTGATCCGGCGAAACCACTGCGTCGAAGATCACACTGGGGTTGGGGCGACGTGCAGCGGCGATGTGGCGGTTGGCATCCACCAGCAAAATAACAGGACTTTTGAAGGTGACAATTGGGATGATCTGTGTCGGCGGGAGTAAACGTGGAACGAGCTGCATCAGGGCGACCAGCACGATAACCAGCACGGTTAAGGGGAATGTCAGACGCAGGAGTAAAGTGTGCATCGGGCGAATTCACCAAGCATAGATTCAGCGTACCCGTTATAATATGGTATCAACAGTTGATTATAGACGAAATACCAATCCAACCATTATGTCACGCAGTCGTTTACCCTCCAGTCGTCGTAATTCGGGTTCGCTTGTCTTCCAATTTGTGATTATCGGCATCGTCCTTGGCGCAGGTTTTCTCGTCGTCCAACGCTTGCGCCATCCACCTCCAGCAGGGCCGGACATCGCCGCCGTACCGACTCAGCTTCCGGTTGCAACGGCTACCATCACACCAACACCCGCGCCACTGCCCACCAATACTGCTTATCCCAAAGCCAATTTGTCCGCGCCGACAGTGGGCATTAACGCCAATATTGTGGATGTTTATATGGATGGGACAAGTTGGGATGTTTCCGAACTCGGCAACAATATCGGGCATTTACAGGGAACCGGCTGGTTCGGTCAAACCGGTAATATCGGGCTGGCAGGACATGTGGAAATGGCTGACGGCAGCACGGGCATCTTCCGCAACATCGACAAGATGGCAAAAGGCGATCCGATTACGTTGTCGTTGGGTACCATCCAACAGAATTATCAGGTGACGGATGTTAAGCGCGTCAATCCCGATGACTTGAGTATCTTAGCGCCTTCGACGGGCGATACCATCACCCTCATCACCTGCGATATTGGCGCTTATAACTTGCTGGCAAATTCCTATGGGGATCGTGTGGTCGTGGTTGCCAAACGGGTGCAATCCTCCTAATGATCGACGTGCGTGGCTGGGTACTGGATCGCTTGTGGTATGTCCGTCCGATGACCGCCTTGACGGTCAAGGCACTCCCCAACGATTGTGTTCGGGCGCTTGGGGCGGCTACCAAACCCAATCTTGACCGGCTGCATCTACGTAATTTGTTTATGGATGGCCGTCGCTATTATGTGGAATCACTTAAAGATGGCTTCCAGATGACCAGCGATACCAGCTTGCCGTGGCGGCGGCGGTCGCGGGGTACGATAGCCGCCGTGCTGCGCGGGCAGTTCAGCGCATCCGGCAACGACAGCACCGTCATTCGGATGCAATCGCGGATGCGGCTGCTTTACTTGCTCGATATTTTTCCGCTGCCCATATTTATGACCGCGCTGCTGATGGCTTCGCCGTGGCCTAAGCTGTTGATCATTTTCCTCACGGTAGGCCTCTTTTTTCTGTCATGGGCTGGTCACCGTTTAACCGCCTCGCTGCAAGCTGCCGATATGATCTACTTTGTCGAGAAGGTGCTAGAAGAAGTCATCACCACCGATACGCCGCTGCTGGCTGCCAAAAGTGAAAATGTCGTCACACCGGAGCAAGAATTCCCCGAACAATGGCGTAAATTCTACGAAGAGCATAAGCGCGAGTCTTAGCTCATTGAATAATTGTTGGTTCGGTATCGCCGCTTATGGCGGATATTACTGACAATAATGAAGCCCGCGATGCCTACCGCAATCACCAATGGAATGATGCCTTGTCGTTTCTGCTGCTCCAATTCATCTATTCGCCGTGAGACATAACCCACATCGCGGTCTGTACCATCTAACTGAAGGTAACGGCGAAAGCTGGCAAGTGCGTCATCGACTCGTTTTTCCTCAGCATAAGCATTGCCCAACGCCCAATACGTTCGGTCATACTCTGGGTCAAGTTTGGCTGCATGCTCTAAGTCAGTGACGGCATCCGGATATTGGTGGGTATTGCTGTAGGCCAAGCCGCGATGATAGTAGGCATGTGGGTAATCGGGGTCAATTGCTATCGCTTCGTTGTAATCAGCTAATGCCTTGTCGTAATAGCCAATTTCAGCGTAAGCAGCACCGCGATTACTGTATAAGTAAGCCTCATGTATGCCCAACGAAATAGCCTTATCAAAATCCGCAATTGAGGCATCAAAATGACCGAGGTAAAACTGGGCAATCCCGCGATTATCGTAAGCGCGTTTGTGGTTTGGTTCTAATCGTATAATCTCAGAATAATCATCAAAGGCTGGTTGATATTGTTGGAGGTCAAGATATATAGTGGCTCGACCATATAGCGCCGTAATATCGGTTGGCTCTAAACGTACAGCCTCTGTGTAATCGTTGACTGCGGACGTATTCTGTTTTTGATAGCGGTATACATTCCCCCGTGCTACGTATGCTCCTTCATATTCCGCGTCAAATTCGATGATACTGCTGTAGTCGCCAATGGCTTGTGGATACTGGTCTAGCTGATAATAAGCGTTTCCACGTACCAGATAAGCACTGGTGAAGTGGCTCTTGAGCCGGATCGCACAGGTTAAATTCTCTATCGCGGGTATGTAATCACCCTCGTCATAGAGATCTCTTCCATCCTCATAATAGCCGTTTGCGTCCTTTTCCTGACATGAACTCTGGGCATATGTCGTCGCCAGCGCCGATGAAAACATCAAAATGATAAAAATAGTCCCGAATAAATGCTTGAAAACCTTCATGGCTTTTAACCTCATCCAAACCACCAATATATTACAGTGTAAGATGATTCTTAATTGCCAGAATTGATGTTGAGGCCTTCAGGAATAATCTTAAGTATTGGTGCTGGGGCTAGCATCCTACTAAACGGTGGAGATTAAATTTTGCCAATGAGAAACACTCAAGGTGATCTCTAAAAGCCTTTAAAGTCCCCTCTGCCATGAAATGGAGAGGGGATTTAGGGGTGAGGATTGAAGGTGACCGTCACCGTGCCAATCATTTGCATATCGGATTGGGTGCCGTCAGGCGTTTGAACCTTCAGCCGTTCACCGCTTTGCCAGTTATAAATAGTCGCCCCAAGTTGATAAACACCCGCTGGTAAATTGGTTGTGGCAATATCCATCGTTTGGCAGGATGTTCCGGCAGCAGGCAGGCCACCATCGTATTGGGCACGTACTTGATTGCTGGTGTCAAAAACATATAAACCCACCGAGTAAGTATTCGCTGGCACACTGACATCAATCTGGTAGCCCAACCACACCTGAAGTAAACCCTCTTTGATGCGCGGCTTGCCTAACATTGAAAGGTGGATGCCATCGCCATACTGCCAACCTTGCCCCTTGGGATCGACTCGTCCGAATCCCCAAATCGTCAATTTGGCGGTGTCGGCAACAGTAGTACAGCGATAGAGGTTTTGCTGATTCAAGGTATATTCGGATAAATCCCACACTGAATTAATCCAACGGGGATCACGCATCAGCCATAATCGAGGCGCATCACCAGCGGCTTTTCGCATCCGTGCGGCAAAATTTTGGACATTGGGTTGCAGGTTATTTTCCACCACTTCGATACGCGCCCCGAAGTCACCCATGTAATACACCATCGAATGCGCTGCCAAAGTCGTGCGGTCTTCATCCCCGACCACATCCACAATCACATCTTCCGGCGCAACCAGCGGTTCAATGGCCTGTGCCATCTCACGGATAGGCTGCCCCGGCCAATGTTGAATGATACGATCCATCTGAAAGTTGCCATCCAACGAAAGGGCGCTCACCAGCCATATGCCAATAATCAGTATTGGTGGAATGCGGCGTTGCGCCAACTCATCAAGTCCGAAACCGGCTAACAGTGCTAAAAAGGGCAGCAGCGCAATGTTATAACGCAGCTCGATCAGCCCAAAAATATAGTAACCAGCAAGATTGAGCAGCAGCAGTACAACACCCAAGAACCAGACCCAACGTGCCCGACGGGATAGCAAACTCAAAGCCAGCAGAACAATCAGCAGCGCCACACCCGCGTTGCTGAAGGCTGTGAAAGTATCGCCTGTGATATGAAGCAGTAGATTTAAATCAGCCGTGACGCGTGCTTGTTTATTGGTCGGTGCGACCGCTTGCCCCACATTGATCAGCCACGGGATAGCCATCAGACCTGACAGTACCCACGCGCCGATGATGCCCCACCAACGCCGGGTTGGACGTTTGCGGATAAGCTGCGCCAGATGCCACAAGCCGACCACACCCACTACCAGCGCCGCAAAGTAATGGGTGTTAATCAGTAAGCCAGTGATCAAACCCAGCGCGATGAAATGCCACAGCTTCGGCTCACGCTGACCATACATAACCCGCCGGTAGAACAGCAGCAGCAGTACCGTAAACATCACCAGCAGCATATAGACGCGCATCTCGTGCAGGAAGTAGATGAACCACACACTAGTTCCGAGCAGTGCCGCCGCACCCCATCCCACCAGCGGACGTTTGGACAGTGCCCAACCCAGCCGGAAAACACCTGCCAACGCAACCAATCCGGCTAACAGCGATAGGGCGCGGGTGGCGAATTCCGTCCAACCGACCACACTGCCCCATGCTGATAAACTGTAGGCATACAACGGCGCTTGCCACACATCCTCAGTCGAGATGCGCTGCCAGATGTCACCGACCGAGCGCGATATATGGAAC
>JACDGI010000460.1 GCA_013821665.1 Anaerolineae bacterium | reverse complement strand
CTCTGGATGCGCCACATCGCCCCAATCGTGCGCCAGATCTTCCACATAAGGATCAAATTTGGCCTGTACCACACTGGTCAAGCTCAAACAACCTAAAACGACTGCTATTAAAAAACGCCACTGCTTCATATTTCTATTCCTCTCTTCGGTGTAATTCCTGTGATCTTCGATAGAGAATGGCGGACGGCATGTATGCCGTCCCTACGAAATACGTATATTTGTAAGGACGTGATACATTGCGTCCGATATCCAAACTCTATTTACTGTAATTACACCGTCCGCGATCAGGGCGTTCCGGCATCACGCATTGACTCGGCGATGTGAACAGCCTCATCTGATGTACTCGCGCCTTCCAGCCGGTACGTCAGTTTGCCATATTGTCCCACCAACCAGATCAACACGTTCCCATTCACGTTACGGAAAATTTGGGTATCACCGCCGAAAAATCCGATTTGGTGTAAACCGGTCAGCCACTGCGCCGGTGTATTGTTGACCCGCACATTGTGGTATTGTCCGTCATTGTCGATAAATTTGCTGCCAACCAGATTCTCGTTGAGCACATCCAATGTCAGCCAAACATGGTCAGGTTCAGATGGCGTTAACCACACCAACGTCACCAACACGCCCGGATTCATGTGTTGGACGTAGACATGATCCGGTTTACCAATGCCGGTTGGATAAGTGGGCAGTTGAATAGGCTCATTGAACTGTTTATTGGCTTCATCGAGCGTCGTCTCGTTGGGCATTTGTAGGGCTGATGCCAAATTTAAGCTCGTTGGTTGAGCTTCAGTCGGCATTCCTGTGGCAGCCGGTTTAGACGTTGGAGTGACAGTCGGCTGACCAACGAAAATCTGTATGGCACCGATGCGGATGATTTCGACCACATACGCCCGAACCTGCGGCACACCGATGATGATGACCGTCAAAGCTAGCAGAACAGCCACCGCCCATTTCAAGACACCCACTACAGGCCGCCGTGGTTTAACCAAACGCTGCCTGACCTGACGGGCAATATCAGGCGTTGGTGGATAGGCAAAATCACGGGCAATATCGCGCACGGTTGTTTCCCAAGGTTCGTCTGATTGTTCCGGTGGCTTCATAAAAGGCTCGTTATTCATCGGCGGCCCTCCGCAGCATTGGAAATTCTTCCCGTGCAACGCCTCGCAGCCGCTCCAAAGCACGCGATAAACGCGACTTGACCGTACCTGCCGCAATATTCAAGGTTTCAGCCACCTCGTCTACCGAATATTCCATAAAGTAGCGCAGATAGATGATCTCTTGATCGTCCGCGCTCAAGCGACGCACCGCCTTCCATAAAAGCTGCGCTTCGGCATGGCGTGTCGTTTCCTGCTCAGGGTCAATCACATCCGGCGGATTGAGCCGCGCCATGCGTGCCAGATGATAGACATAACGACCAATCGAACGGCGGCGGTTACGGGCTAAATTCGCCGTAATACCCAGCAACCACGGACGCAGCGGGCGGCTTGAATCAAAGGTGTCTAAATAGCGGTAGGCACGGATGAAGGTCTCTTGCGCCACATCGTCCGCGTCTCCGGCATCACCCAGCAGCAAATAAGCCCATCTGAAAATGGCTTCCTGCTGTTCCTGCATAATGCTGTCCCAAGCCGTCAGGTCGCCCGACCGTACCCGGCTGATGAGTTCTTCTTCGCTCAAAGTGCGCCTATCGAATGGAAACGGTTATAGTGAATATACACCGCTGATGGAAAATGCGTTCCCGAATGAAAATTGCAAGTGGAATGGAATTAAGGAAAACATAAATAGCGGCGCTCGATTGATGAGCGTCGCTGCTTGTAAAACCTGTCTGAATATTTGATGTGTTTGGTTAAATAGGGCGGACGGCATGTATGCCGTCCCTACAATAAATCATTTTTCGTAGGGACGCGATATATCGCGTCCGACATTCTGATAAATATTGAGATTAGCTCGAAAGCAAGCGGGCGTTGTCGCTGTCCCAGAACACGTTGACGATGTCACCCGTCGAAAAGTAATGGTCAGAGCGCAAGCCGTAGTTCTGCTGTCGCACGATGACCTCAATCTTATAGTCCGCGCCGATACCGATGCGGTAGCGCGTATCCGTACCGATGTAAATGTCCTGCAAAATCTTGCCCGTCACCATATTCACATCAGGGTCTTTCAGCACAGCCAGCTTGTAATTCTCAGCCGTGTCGCTGCTGCCATCCGGGAATTTGACCTGCCCCGTCGATTGGAACAAATTGAGCTTTTCGGGACGGATCGCGACGGTACAAGCGACTGGCGGTGTCAAATCCGGGCTGGGAATGCCGCGTATCGTCGTCTTATCATCCAGCTTGACCAGAGCATATTGCCCCGCCATATCGGTAAAGGTACCACTGACGAAGTTGGTTTCACCGATGAAGTCTGCGACAAATTTGGTGGTTGGGGCTTCGTAGATTTCTTCGGGCGTGCCGACTTGCAGCACCTTGCCTTTATCCATAACCGCGATCCGGTCAGCCATTGTCATAGCCTCTTCCTGATCGTGCGTCACGAAAATAAAGGTAATACCCAAATCCTTCTGCATGGCTTTCAATTCATAGCGCATTGCCTCGCGCAGTTTCAGGTCGAGCGCCGACAGTGGTTCATCAAGGAGCAGCACCTGAGGCCGCTTCACAATGGCACGCGCCAGCGCCACACGCTGCTGCTGTCCGCCCGACAATTGGCGTGGGCGACGGTCACGCGCCTGTGGCAAGCGCACCCGTTCCAACGCTTCTTCGGCACGCTTCTTGGCTTCAGCGCGGCTAACGCCTTCCATCTCCAAGCCGAACATAATGTTTTGCAAACTCGTCATATGCGGGAAGAGCGCATAATCTTGGAACACCGTATTCACCGGACGATGAAACGGCGGCACATCCTGCACAGCCTTACCCCGAATCAGGATTTTGCCTGATGATGTATCTTCAAAGCCAGCGATCATGCGCAGCGTGGTCGTTTTGCCGCAGCCGCTTGGCCCCAAGAGCGCGAAGAATTCACCGTCATTAATCTGCAAGGACACATCATCTACCGCTCGAACCATGCCATCACGGCGCGGTGCTCCAAATTCCTTCACCACATTAATCAGTTCAACATCATAATCGGCCATAATCACGTTCCTATGTGAAATTATGAGGGGTAGGTCTCTATTACCGGCCTACCCCTCTGTCCGCAATCACAAACTTTTACTGACCGAGCAGCGTCTTCAATTCTGTCCACGCATCGTTGTACAAACGAGCGGCATCATCACCTACATCCACGACGGTAAACAGCGTCTTGCTGGCTGCTTCGTCAGGATAAATGATGGTCGAGCTCAGGTAGGTCGGGTCGATCAACTTATCGTCAATTGCCTTCTGGTTCGGTGTGGCATAAGCGGTATAGTTGCTGATGTCGGCACCAACCTGCGGGTCAAGGATGTAGTCGATGAAAGCCTCGGCCAATTCCTTGTGAGGGGCATCCTTGGGGATAGCCAGATTATCGACCCAACGGATTCCGCCTTCCTTGGGGATGACGAAATCGTACTTGCCCGCGCATTTGAGATCGGCGTTGGCATCGCAATCGGCCATTTTCTGGAAAATATCACCGCTGTATTCGACGACCATGTCGGCTTCACCGCTCACCAGTTTTTCCTGACCATCATCTTGGGCAATCGTCTTGACGTTGCTGCCGTGGTCAACAAGGAAATCACGAGCGGCGTTGATGTCGTCGGCATTGGTGGAATTGGGGTCTTTACCCAACAGCACAAGGGCGATGCCCATCATGCTGCGAGGATCTTCAATCCAGGCCACGTTACCTTTGAAGTTCCACAGATCATCCCAACTGGTCACATCCTTGCCGACGGCTTCTTTGTTGTAGCCAATCGCAATCGTGCCCCATTGGTAGGGAACGGTGTACTTGTTACCGGGGTCATAGGCCGGATTCTGCAACGCAGTCGTCACATTGGCGAAGTTCGGGATCTTGGTCAGATCAATCGGTTCCAGCAAGCCTTCACGGATCATCTGAGGAATGTTGACACCAGTTGGCACAACCAGATCATAACCGGGGTTGCCTTGGCGCAGCTTGGCGATCAACTCTTCGTTGCTGCCGAAGTTATCTTCAGTGACCTTCACACCGCACAATGCACCAAAGTCAGGGCGGGTCGAGTCAGCTTCATAGGTCGTCCAGTTATACCAATTCAATACACGGTCATTTTCGGGTAAGGCTTGTACAGCCTTTACGACCTCAGGTGGACAAACCCAAGTCGTCTTGGCCGCAGTTGCTTCAGCCGTAGCCTCTGCGGTAGCGTCCTGTGCAAAAGCCGGTACTCCAAGTGCCAGCAATCCCAGACAGAGTACAAGCGTCAATTTACGTAACATTTTGCCTCCTAGATACATGCTTTGAGAACGAAGAATGGTGGGGAGAGGCACTTAGTTAAGTGCGGTTGGCCCCACGACCTTGGATAAACAATGAAAATCCGACCAACACCATCGATGCAACCAGCAAGACGGTGGAAATCGCGTTAATCTCCGGCGATACAGCCTTACGCAGCAGACCGTATACGAAGATTGGCAGGGTGTTTGTACCCACGCCGTTGGTAAAGAAGGTAACGATATAATCATCCAACGACAGGGTAAACGCCAGCAGCGCGCCGGAAATAATGCCGGGTAATATCAATGGAAAGGTGACACGCCAAAAAGTTTGCCACTCGTTTGCGCCCAGATCGCGGGCGGCTTCTTCATAACGCGGGTTCATATCTGACAAACGGCCACGAATGGTGATCACCACGAACGATACCGAAAACACCACATGGCCGATAATAATCGTGCCGAAACCCAACGTTACCCGCTGGCCGCTAAGCGCTTGAATAGTGTCAAATAGGAATTTAAAAAACACTGCCAATGATACGGCCTGTGTAATTTCAGGGATAACCACCGGTAGATACAACACCGCATCAACGATTTTCTTGCCGGGGAAAAATCCACGTTCCAGCGCGATTGAAACCATCGTGCCGATGATCGTCGAAATTACGGTCGAGATCACTGCGATAAACAACGTGTTACGCAGCGCAACCACCATATCACCCGTGAATTGGCTGGTGCCGTTAAAAATTTCAGCGTACCAATCGGTGGTAAAACCGCCCCATACCGAAACGGTCTTGCTCTTATTGAAAGACAGCACCACCAGCACCACAATCGGTGCCCATAAAAAGAAATAGGAGATGATGGGGTTGAGAAGGAAAAGCACTTTTCCCACGCGCCGCATCAGCATATCACGGCGGATTTGTCCGTAGTTGAAGTCGATCTCGCTCAGCGCCGGTCGGACGGGTGGGTTGATTGTTTGCTCAGTCATCATGCCACCTCCCGGTCACCATAACGCAGATAGATGATGACACCAATCGTAACCAGCAGCATCAACACTGCCGACAGCGCCGAACCGCGTGGATAATTCGCACCGGTGCCTCGAATATTTTGCTGGATCAAGTTACTAATCATCAAACCTTGCGTACCACCCAACAGATCAGGCGTAACGAACGCGCCAATCGTCGGGATAAACACCAGAATAAATCCGGCGACTAATCCCGGCGCGGTCATGGGCAACACGATCCGAATAAGGGTTTTCCAATCGTTCGCGCCCAGATCATTCGCGGCTTCCACAAAGCGAAAATCAAATTTCTCGACCACCGCGTAAATCGGCAGCACCATAAAGGGCAAGTAACTGTAAACGAGACCGAGGATAACTGCCTCACGCGTGTTCAACCACGTCAGCTTGCCATTCACCAGCATCCCTAACCCACCGACGGCATTCAAGATACCAGCCAGCGTGCCTTCGGGAGCAATGATCGTTTTTAAGGCATAGGTACGTACTAAAAAGTTCGTCCAAAAAGGCATAATAATTAGAAACATCGCGAACTGACGCACATATGGATTTTTGCGGGTCGCGATAAAAAACGAAAGCGGATAGCCCATCACCAAACAGATGAGCGTGGTGATCAGCGAAATCCACACCGAGCGCAAAATGATCGTGGAATAAATGGGACGTGCTTTCCAGAAATCAAATGCGTCTGCATAATGGTTCAAGGTCAGGGGTAGTTGCCCGCCTGCACCATCCGACGTTGGGGTCATGAAACTGATAGCCAGCACAATCAAAACCGGCAGAATAAAGAAGATACCAAGCCAGACAACCGCCGGTAGCGACAGGTAGATTCCCTGTTTACGGGCGCGGTCTTTCATATATTGCGCGTTAGTGGTTGAAGAAGCCATATTACCCCTTAACACGTAGCGTTAGAGAACATGAGGGCAAATCATAATACTTCTGTGCGGTTTGGGCAACATCCATACTGTAGCAAAATTTTCAGGTCAAATCCTGTAGACTATAACCAACGTAAGTGACAGGGAAATAATACTCCGATGAGGGTTGGATAATCCCCCTGTTATGAGGGGTAGTTTATTCGGCTTGCTTCACGGGCAGCGCGTCACACGAATCCGTGAGTGACAGAAATTCGGCCTCAACCAGCCCTGTTTGCCTTCGAACTCACCATACCACCACACCGAATCCTCACTGCGTCCATAGAGCGAAATGGTATTATCAAAGGGGATGGTCGCATCAACCGCTGCGTTAGAATCCGGTTTGGAACGCAGGTTAATATTGAACTTGGTCAGCGCCAAACACGGTGAGGGCAGAGTGGCAGTAGGC
>JACDGI010000459.1 GCA_013821665.1 Anaerolineae bacterium | reverse complement strand
GAGATGTACAGCGGTGGTGAGGCTTTCCGCATCGACTTCGCCATACGAGTGGCGCTGTCACAGATGTTGGCGCGGCGGGCAGGGGCACATCTGCGGACGTTGTTTATTGACGAAGGTTTTGGCACGCAGGACGAGGACGGACGCAATAAGCTGGTGGAGGCCATCATCGCCATTCAGGATGAGTTCGACCTGATCCTCGTCATCACGCACATCGAAGATCTGCGCGACTCGTTTCCGGTGCATATCCTTGTGGAGAAGACCCCCAACGGCAGTCGGGTGAGCGTGCGGTAGGAACTGAGAATAGGCACTATGACCAATATCAAAATTATTGTTTCCGGGCCATTTTCGTCCGGCAAAACAAAATTTATTGAGGCTGTGAGCGAAAGAAAGGTTCATTTCATCGATTTCGCTGTTACCCCGCAAGGTGATTGTATCGGGATGGATTTTGGACGTGTTGAAGTTGATGGCGACTCGGCACTTGTGCTGTTGGGAACACCGGGAGGAAGGCGTTTTTCTTTTGATTGGCTGGCTTCAGATAAATATATGGTCGGATATGTCATTATGGTCGATAGTGCTAAACCAGTAACCTTTCGTGAAGCTAAGGGCTGGATTGAAGCTTTTAACATAGAAGCACCTAGACCGTTTATTGTGGTTGCCAATAAGCAAGATCAAGCTGGGGCGTGGTCACTCGATGATTTGCACCTTGCCCTCAATATTCCACCCGAAATTCCTGTTGTGCCGTGCGTCGCCACCGATAAAGAGTCGGTCAAGCGGGTGTTGGTCGCCCTGCTGGATGAGGTGTTGAAGGCGATGGCGGCGGATAAGGAATAAACGTGGCAAATAGCTTTCTGTTTTTTCGCGGCAAAATGCTTTTGGCAGACAGCCACTTGATGCAATGTTGGATGTATTTTTTAGCGTGTGAAATTAACCAAGGACAAAATAAACCCGATTGGTTATTGGACGCGGAGAAGTCTTGGAATTGGTATTCAAGGCGGATGCCCATTGGTAAGCTTACTGCTGAGCTTAATTACTATATCGTCGACGATGAACGCCTCCAAATCACGGTTCAACTTGCTCAGGACACAATGGCACATCTTCAATCAGATGGAATAGAAGCCACTGCGGATAACCTCAAAGATCCTAATTTTGGTCATAACGACCTTCAAGACCCTAAAGTTTATTTTCGGCATGGAAACCCGATAAAACTGTGCCAGTTAGGTATGTTGTTCTGTGAGTTATTGCTAGGCACTCTCCATCCCGCTAAAGCACGAATTATGAAGGGGAATTGTCTATTCAGGGTTGTGCCGATAATCGATTATTTGGTGACACTAATCCCTGATGGAGATGTTAAAGGGTGTGGCGGAGCCATCATGTTGGGTGCCGGTAAGGATGTGTCAATGGATTTGGATCCTCATGTTTATTGGTATAGCGTCAAAAACCCGATGTCTCAGTCTAATAATGACCCTAAAAGAGCAGGTGTGTGTAGAGGTATGCCTGATTTGGCAATAAATGTTTATCCGGTGCCGTGGTTAAAGGAAAAGATCACGTTCGAATTGCACGAACTTTATAACCTACAAGAACACTGGTACATTGACGACGAGGAACATACGGTTACAGTTCGCCGGTTGGTTGAAGGCAAATTGGTTGTGGTTGATGTGTTACATGCTGGAGAACAGTTTGTATCCAATATTCTTGGTGGCAAGGTGGTTCAGGTGGATGAGCTGCTCAGGACAGAGTAGAGATATTGATGGCGTTTGTGACAGAGAATAAGCTGTATAATTGAGGGCGGGTCATAAATCGTTATGACCTGTTAAACAGCAAAGTGACCCGCCCGAAAGTCACAAATTTGGGCAAAAATGTTTCTGGTGTATACAAAATTTCGATGATTAACGGTTCATATTGGCTCATCGAAACTGAATGTGATGTAATTATGACCCACCCTCGTATAATTGGGTTGAAATTGATAGAGAGGTTGGCACAACATGGACTATTCAAAATTATACAGGACACTTCAAACAGGTATCCGCGAATTAAGTGATGAGGAAGTCGCCGAATTGCTGTCATTTATTGAAATTGAACTTGGTGCGCGACGACATATGGCGAATTATGACCCTGCCAAAGATGTGTTTCTGACCGGAGAAACTGGCTTTGAAGGATCGCCTGATTTAGCAGAGCGTGTTGAAGATGTTTTGTATGGTGAAGAGCAGCCTATCAAAGAAACTAATGAACATAAACCATGAGCGCTATCGCTGATTCCGGTTTTATCGTCGCGCTTGAAAATACCCATGATCGCTATCATCTTTCATGCTTAAACATCTTGAGGCGTGAAAGGGAAATATACCTGCCACAATCGGTTCTCAACGAAGTTTGCTTTCTGCTCACTAAAAGCGGTGGGAATTGGGTAGTTGCACAATTTCTACAGCAGCTTCCAGTGTCGAAATTTATTCTTATTTCGTTATCTCAATATGATTTGGATCGTGCCGCAGAGCTACTCATAAAGTATGCTGATACGCGGGTGGATTTTGTTGATGCGAGTGTTACAGCAATTGCGGAACGGCTTAATATCACACGCATACTTACAGTTGATCGACGTGATTTCGATATTCTTCGCCCTGCCCACATAGACCACTTTGAAATCCTGCCTTAAGCGACAGTGAGCCGCGCTAAAACCCTCATTTTTCATCCGATATTTGTCTTATGTGTCAGTCAGCTTAGGTTGGAAAACTCAAACGAAATTCGGTTGACAAAATGTGAACTTATGTTCTAAAATGGAACTGGAAATAGAACGTTGCGGAGGTTTTTTGGTTGTCTTTTACTGCCCATGACTAACTGCCAAAAATGAAAGCAATAATGGCAGCGGCAGACCCAAATTGACGGCGGCGGCATTGACCGAGCGATCCGCTGCATTTGTGTCATTTCGGCGGCGCTAGCCGAACCACCCGCCGACACAAAATGACCATTCGGCGGCTTACTCCCTCAAATCCGCCTGCCATTTCGGCGGAAGTATTGCAAAATATGCAGTAATTGCAGCAATTGCCGTAACAACTGCAACATTTTGAATATATAGGGTAAATGGACGAAACACTTTACGCCGCTTGCATTTGAATCCAGAAGACGGAGCCACCTTCAGGTGGGCAATCGACACCCACATCGCCGCCTTGCAAGTTAATCATATGTTTGACAATCCACAAACCGAGGCCTGTGCTGTGTTCGCCGTCGGTCGGACGGGCAGTGAGTTTGCCGAACTGCGTGAACAGGCGCGAGCGCTCATCAGCCGGAATACCGGGGCCTTCATCACCCACACAAATAGTAACGCGATCACCTTCGCTAACCACCCAGATGCGGATGGTGGTGTGCAGCGGGCTGTATTTCACGGCGTTGCTGACCAAGTTGCCGAGCGCCTGTTGAAAACGGGCTGCATCAGCGAGGATATAGCCGTCACACTCATGCGATTCGATGCGAATATCCTTCTTTTCGGCGTGGGCATGGTACAGGCTGATTAAACTATTGACGATTCGCTGAACAGATACACGTTCCAATTTCAAATCAATGACGCTACTGTTCATGGCAGCAGTATCCAGAAAATCCTCGATGACCGTCAGCATGGTATTAGCCGAGGCTTCTAATGCGTCCAACCAATCTTTAGAGGCTGGAATTTGGTCTTCCACGCGGCGGAAAAGGGAAGATACCAACTGAATATTCATCAGTGGGCCTTTTAAGTCATGGGATGCTATCCGCAGCAAATTATCTTTCATAGTCTGTGCAGCTTGTAATTCTTGGATGACTTTTTTGCGATCATCCTGCAACTGCTTAAGCGCGATTTGTGTTTGTATGCGTGCGCCGGTCACGTCGGGATCAATGGGTTTAATGATGTAATCGTTCGCGCCGATTTCTAAGCCCTGCGCCACGTCTTTGGCATCCGACATGGCGGAAATCAAAATGACTGGAATATCGCTGGTTTTGTTGTTGGCGCGGATAGACTTTAACACCTGATAGCCGTTCATTTGTGGCATCATGATATCCAGCAAAACGACATCTACAGGTGTTTGAGCCAGTATGTCCAGCGCTGTTTGCCCATTCGGTGAACAAATGA
This sequence comes from Anaerolineae bacterium, assembly GCA_013821665.1. Taxonomy (GTDB): domain Bacteria; phylum Chloroflexota; class Anaerolineae; order Aggregatilineales; family Phototrophicaceae; genus CFX2. Next base: position 2,588 of record JACDGI010000459.1, on the reverse strand, counting down.
CACGGTACTCTCGTTGGAGTAGGCGTTGGAGTAAAAGCAAATTAGCGGGTTCATCGTCTACTGCTAAGATCGTCGGCAAGACACTCGGATCCATAACCATAACACTTTCGTAAAATCGCTATTGTCATGCTTAGTATACGGCTGTCTGATTATTGCAATGAATTAAGAACTAAATTTATCTAAAATACTTACAATTCATTATCTGTGCGCCGTAGACCGCCGCGATATTTAAGGATTTAAGCCTTCGATAGTGGGCATCCGCCAAATGTGATCGGCGCTTGGCACAAAATCGACAAAGGTTTTGACAAAGGCCAGTAAATGCTGGACATCCTGTTCGTTGGTGGCGATGCCAGCCGAGGCGCGGACGGCACCCACCGGCATTTCGTTCATACAGGTCGAGAATTGTTGTACGGTGAATTGGTCGGGGTCGATGGTGGTAAAACAGTGATAGGTCTCATCGGGGAGGTAGTTGAAAGCGAATTCTGCCGCGCCCGGATTACAGAAACAGCCTGTCCGCACCGAGATATTGGCACTGTTAGCCTTCTGTTCGATGGTAAACGAGTCGACCAGTTCGCCGTAAGGTGTCGTCAGGTTGAAGGCCAATGTACCGCCGCGCATGGTCATATTGGCTGGCCCATAGAGTTTGATCAACGGTTGACCGTTGCTGTGGCGCAGCGCTAACAATCCCTTAAGCAGCGTTTCAGTGTGCGCGGTGACATGCGCGTTGATGTTGTCCATGCCGACGCGTTCCAAGAAATCGAGGCCGGATGGAATAGCGGCGATGCTCAAGTAGTTGAGAGTACCATCCTCAAAACCTTCGCCAGAAGATGAGAGTAAGTGCATCTTGTTCTGGGCGGAAACAAATTTGACCGTGCCACCGCTAAACCACGGACGGTGCAGCTTTTCGATGGTTTGTCGCCGGACAAGCAGCGCTCCCACGCCTGTTGGGAAGCCGAACATTTTATAGAACGAGATGCTCATAAAATCAGGCTTAATCTCGCGCAGACTGAGGCGGTTACTCGGCACATAAGCCGCCGCATCCAGCAGTACATCATAACCGCGACTGTGTCCCAATTCGACCCAATCCAGACAGTGTTTGACACCTGAGAAATTAGACTGCGCCGGAAACGCAAATAGATGTGGCTTGCTGCGATCTACTTCGGGTAGTAGATTTTCGAGGTTTTCGGCACGCAGCTCGCGGTTGAGCGGTAGATATTCAATGATCGCGCCTTTGGCCTTGGCGAACTCGCGGATGCCATTGACCGAGTTATGGTTGTCGGCAGTCATCATATAACGCGAACTGGCTTCCCACGGGTAGCTCTCGCCAATCAGCTTGAGCGCACCGCTGGCATTCAAGGTGAAGATGACTTCGTACTCTTCAGGGTCGGCCTCAAAGAATTGGTGGATGCGTTCACGCGCATGAACGATGTTATGGGTGCTGGCAAGTGACGTGGGATTCTGCGAGTGCGGATTGCCTAAGACTTGGGTGAGCAGCAAATCGGTATGAGCGCGGATTTGCGACTCGCCGTACAAGCCGCCGCCAGTGTAATCCAGATAAACATGTCCGCCAGCATCCAAGCGCGAAAACTCGGTGCGTCGCAGTTCATCAAATAATGCGGTCATGTTATCCCCCACAATCAAGTACAACTGATCTTAAACATGACTCCAATTATAGCAACTTTCCATGACGTTCCCTATTCCGTTCATTGATTTAAGGTTCAAAAGTGAGGCATTAACCGAACCTTTTGCTGTTTTTTTGTGCATAGCTATATGAACATCTACAACATATAAGTCAGTTAGAAGGATTAAGGTGAAGTGTGAATTGCCGTGATCTACGACCTTTGCTTGCCCGCTATGTCGATGGGGAAGTGGAAGGCTACGAACAAACGCTGATTCAACAACATTTGATGTCGTGCAAAACCTGTGCGGCTGCCGTCTCCGAGTTAAAGATGGCTCGCCAGCGTGTTCAGCGCGAAATAAAGAATTGGGCAGCGTCGGCAGTACCGCCCGCTACCGCAAGAGAGCGTTTATTAGCGAAATTGGCTGCCGAGAAAGATACTCCGGTGCAAACGGTTCGTCCCGATAAACCATTTAGCAAGCATTTCAGCGGAGCAGCTCTTTTGACGCGCATGATATGGGTCGGTTTGCTGGTGATAATAATAATTGCCGCCTTAATCTTCATATTGAGCATGAGCAAGGCATCATGATTGCTTCATTGTCCATTTTCGTGCGTCCTTGAGGGGGAACTCGTCTTTGATGTACGACACTTAAATTAAGTTGTGACTTTATTCACTGTCGCCGAGGCAATAGCGATGCCTGTGGGCAGCACACGTTTGGCATTCTTGCCAGTAAAGTAGAGTGGTTTGAGTTCTGGAAGTTCCACACTATGTACATCGCGGAAACCCCGTTGGCTCAGGAACGGTTCGATCTGACCTTCATCAATCCCGAACATATAATCCTCGCCGGATAACTTCGCTGCCCTACGCATAGCTTTGCCGTAGCCGTGGCGAGTGTCGTTCAAGGCTTCGTTGTAGAAGTAGTCGAAGATCACTGAACTACCTGTGCCCGAACGGTTGGCGATAAAGGCC
>JACDGI010000458.1:1708-6710 GCA_013821665.1 Anaerolineae bacterium | reverse complement strand
TAAAAGGTATTTTTCTTTGATAAGTGCGGGCGGGATAAATCCGCGCCCCTACAAAAACAGGATTTTGGGCTAAAGAAGTACGAATCTTGTAGGCATTTGTGTAAAACAATACCGGACAAGCCTTAAACGGGACTGAATGACTGTTAAAGCGTGGGTCATTCGCTCAAACTTTCGAGAAGTTAGTTGCTTACTCGTAGTGCAGGATTTTCGCCACCGTCTCACCAATCGCCACACGAGCGCTCAATAACGTCGCCACAATAGCGATGATCACCGAAGCCGCCACCAAGCCCACCGTAATCACTGTGGCATCACTGGGCAGTGGAATCCCGACACCGATCCCAATCAGCGTCAGTACCGAAACCCCCAAAGAACTAAGTCCGATACCGATAACCCCGCCCAGCAAACCAATCACAATATTTTCTAAAAGCACGACCCGCAGCACACGTCTACGGCTCAATCCCAGCACTTTCAACACGCCAATTTGCTGTCGTCTTTCTAGCATCGTCAGTGAAACGGTATTCGCCATAATCACGGCAGCAGCCAGCAAAGAAAGGATGCCCACCACTGTTGGAATCGCCGCCAATTGGTCAATCAGGCGTTTGAGCAGCCCATCAATAAACGATACATCGACAGCAAACACCAATGGAAACTTGCTGATATTCGTCAAAAAGGTGTCCATTTGCTCAGGCTGAACCTGAACGACATTAATCTGATAACCGGCATTCAGTCCCAACACATCCGGCGGAATATAAGCATTGGCGAGGCCCGGTGTAAATCGGCTGGCTGTCCCGACAATCCCCACCACCTCAAACGTATGACTGTTACGACCATTGAGTTGAAGTTGAACCTTTGTCCCAACTTCAATACCCAACTCATCCAATGATTCGAAACCTTGCACCAGCCCACCGATTGCGTTCTGCTGGACAAGCACGATCACATCTTTGCCACGATCATCAGCCGTCAGATCACGCCCTGCCAGCAATGGGCCGCTGTTGAGCGCCGGATTATCTGTGTCGCGCGTCAAAATACTCAGTGGAAAATTCTTAAATTTGCCCACCAGCTTAATGGTCTTACCATCAACGGCGGTCAGTCGTCCTAAGTTGATGTTCAATAAGGTGTCATATTGCACGCTGTTCTGGGTTGATAGCAGCGTTTTCACTACAGGCTGGGCGAGTTGCCTCGGCACCAATGGGAACATCATCACATTTCCGCCCAACGTTTGCGCGAACTGGAAGCGAATAATTTCCCGCGCACCCAGCCCAAAATAGGTGATGGCACTGAGGGCGAACATGCCCGATGCTAAAGCCAATAATGTGGTGGCCGTCCGCACGCGTCGGCTGGACAAGTTGCGCAGTGCCAGCCGCAAATCAACCTGCCCGAAGGTCGGCAGTCGCCCGATCAACCACACGATCAACCACATCAATCCGGTGAGGACGGCTAATATCAGCAGCGTAACCGCCACCAGCGCAATCCCAACAAGGGTCGGGCTGGGCGGATGCGCCATCTTACTAAAGACGGTATCGACCACCGGCCCGATGATCTGTCCGGCTACGATTCCCAAGACCACCACAACCGCCGCTAAGGCGATAAGCATTTGGAATAAACTGGCGCGGGGAATATGGGTTTCGTTGGGGCGCAGCACAATGGCAGGACGCACATTCGAGGCCATCAACACTGGCAGCACACCGAATACCAGCGTCACCACCATACCTAATATCACGCCATAGACCACTGCTTCGGGATGAAAGCGCCACGGCAGCTTTTGTTGTAGAAATGTCTCGCCAAAAACATTCACCGCCCCGCTCAAACCAATACCGGCGATGACACCGAGAATGCTGCCCATCACCCCCAATAAGAAGGCTTCGGCCATAAACAAGGCGGCGATCTGTCGCCCTTTTAAGCCGAACGTTTTAAGCGCGGCGATTTCCAAGGTGCGCCTGCCTACCAGCACCAGCATGGTATTCATGATGCCCACACCGCCGATCAACATCGCCCCTAAGCCCATCGTCACGATAAAGCGCCCGATCAAATCAGCTATTTCTTGATTGCGTTTCAACAACCACGGGGTCGCGTTCACGTCACGGAAGCGTGTCATAGCGATCAGTTCATCGGCTGCTTGTGATATTTCGTCGCCGGTCGCGCCATCCGGCATCACGATACTAATGGTATTGGGATTGGGATTCAGTTGGAGGGTAGTGGCCTGAGCAATATCAAAATAAGCGAAGCCAAAAAAGGAAGCGAGTATATTATTGATGCTCGACTCGGTTTCGGTTGCCACAATGCCGCGCAGGATAAACGGCTCGTCAGAATTGCTCACCCGCACCTTATCCCCAACCTTCAAATGTTGGGCATCCGCCAGATTCTTGCTCATCACGACATCATGGTCGCCAGTAAATAAATCCTTCAGCCGAACACCTGCCGGATCAAGCGCCACCACCGCACCACTCATTTCGTAGGTTTTAGGGTCAATAAGGAAAGAGGAAGCAAACTGCGGCGCGCCGGTTGAGGTCTGGTTAAAGGGGGTAAAACGGATGTTACTCACCAGCGCATAGGCCGAAATCACCGCGTTATGTCCGGCAGCCCAGTTACGCATGAAATCAACCGTGTTCTTACTCATCACCTGAACTTCGTAGTCGCCACGTTGCAGCGTGCCGGCGAACGGCCCGTAGCTGACAATCGCACTCACGTTGATGTCGCCGTGATTCACCTGCCGTAAATTCGTAATCAGCGAGTCATTGATTGCCAGCCCTAAACTCCGCAAGGCAACTACAGTAGCCACACCAGCCGCCACACAAAACACCGCAAAAGTTGTCCAATGTCCGCTGTGACGCAAATTCTTAACCGCGTGTCTGACGTAAAACAGGATTCGGCGCATAGATTATTAATGACCTAAATTCGGACACTCAGCGTCGTATTGTAGCACGGCTCTTTGCGCCTGTTTCGGGCTTTTAGCCTACGCTCATGTACAGCCAATCTCCGAATTGACCTTGATGCGTTCCAGTCCCAAAGCGCTCAATCCCGCCAGCGCTCTTTCGTTATTAGCATCCTTATCCAGTGCGCGGCTGTACCACTGCTGCGCCATCTCCGGCTTTCCGGCTGCCTGATAACGATCACCGGTTAGAACCCACACGTTCATATTGGTTTGCTGGTAATCGCCCAAGATAGCTTCCGTTTCCAATGTGTAGGCCGACAGTAAATCTTGCTGTTGGTTGTGGCGGAATTCTTCCCACGCGTCGAGTTCCTGTGCCATCGCGGTGAAATCTGGCAACTTCTTAAAGGTACAGGCTGCTTGCTGCGTCTGCCCCATCCACATATAAGCCAGTCCTAATCCTTTGAGGCTGGATGGGTAGCCCGGTTCAGCCGTCGTTGCTTTTTCCAGCAGCGGTATGGCTTCTTTAAAGGCATCTCCATCCACATCCATGACACCCAAACGCCGGTTCGCGTTCGGGAAATCAGGGTCAATCTGCAAGGCTTGTTCATATTCTTCACGCGCACTCTTGAGATGTTCTTCGCGCTCCTCATGGCTAATGTTGGGCTGAATGATAGTGTCGCTGCGGGTTTCCTCCAACGCACCCATATTCGTGTGCCAAGCAGCTAACACCTGCTTATTGAAGATTACAAATCCGACGACTAGCAGCGCCACTACGCCCGCTGTAATCACCTTGAGCGCCATCCAACCACCAGCTTGATTGGTTGTCCGGTCTTCAAAGGCTTCCGCCCGTAAGGCACTGATGCCACAGGCGACCGTCAAGGCCATGCCCATAAACAGCAGCGGCAGATTAAATGGACTTTCCACATACTGCCGTGCGTCCGTCAGGCCATGAATAAAGGTGGCTGTTACGCCGATTAATGCGCCATAAAATACCGGTTCGATCTCCGTGAGTCGGACGACCCACAGCACCTTCGCCACAAACAGATAAAACGTCAGAATAACGATCAAAAAGGCCACAAAACCAATGATGCCCTGTCCCAGCAGCACCGCCAAAAACAAATTATGGGTATAGGTAAATAACGGCACGACGATCTTCAAGGCGTAGCGTGAATAAACCAGCGCGAACGTGTCGCCTACCCCGATCCCCGTGAACAGATAATCGCCGGATAATCCTAAGCTGTTGCGATAAATTTCTAAGCGGCTGGAGGTTACGCCAATCAAGGAAGCCACAAACGGCACACGCGGCCCTAAAATGACCAACCCGACGACAAACAAAATCATCAATACCGCGATACCGATAAGGAGCAGCAGCGCTTGCCTGCCCGAAAGCCGCTTGACACCGATTACGCCAACACCCAATAACAGTGCTACCGCCAAACCTACAAATGCCCCGCGTGAAAAGGTCAGCACAAAGGCATACAGCAGTACCAGCAGCGTAAAAATCCAGAACAAGCGTTGATTGCGGATTTTGGACATCCATATCAGAGCCAGCACAATTGGCAGCAGCAGCTCGATGAAAGTCGCGGCGCTGTTCTGGTGGATGAACACATCCAAGTTCGGCAGGAAGGTTGTTAGGCCACCGACACGGTCAATGATGGCGGGTGTCTCGATATAATTTTGGTGTCCGAACTGGCTGATGAAAAACAGGCTAAAGGCCAAGCCTAAACCACCCGCCACCATCGCAAACACGGGTGTCGAGTCCAGCCGCCGCAGTTGATACACGACAATGAAATAAAGAATGATACTCACGACGACAGCCGCAATCGTCGCCTCGCTCAGCGACGAGTCATAAGCCGTGATGACACTCATGAGCGCGGTCAGGCCATACACAACCAGCGCAATATTCATCACCAACAAAATAGGCGATAAGCGTAATTTGGGCATATTTTACGATCCTCAATGTGTGGATATGGCTACAGTTCGGCCCACTTCAAATTCCCCCGAACAGCTTGCGAAAAGTGGGCGACCATAGACAAATAGTAGTATAGTCACGAAAATACTTGCACCGGAATATCATCAACTTTGCGGTGTAATAAATGACACAGTCGATGTGTCTATAAGGTATATGGA
>JACDGI010000458.1:0-1698 GCA_013821665.1 Anaerolineae bacterium | reverse complement strand
CAACTGGACACTCTGCTGTTAGGTGATAAACCTGTACTGATTCTTTTTTTGAATGGCAGCGGACTTAAGGGCGATTTCATAACCGCGTTTAAGAAAGCCGCTGATGAATCAACATCAATCGTTTTTGCGAAAATTGACCCCGCTGGCAGTCAAATCGCACCAGCCTGAACCAACACAGGCAGTTATGGAGTCCATTGTGGAAGAGAAGAAACCTGTAGTCGTCGAAACCGCACCTGTGCATGTGACCGATGCAACCTTTGAAACCGAAGTGATCAACCATGACATGCCTGTTTTGGTCGATTTCTGGGCGGAATGGTGCGGGCCGTGCCGTCAGGTTGCGCCTACGCTGGAAAAGCTCGCCAAGGAATATGCGGGTCAAATCCGCGTTGCCAAGGTGGATGTGGATGCCAACCCCGGCCTTTCACAGGCTTTCCGCGTGATGAGCATCCCGACGATTATGCTCGTCAAGGAAAAGACCATCGTTTTCAGCCAACCCGGTGCGCTGCCCGAATCGGCTTTCCGTGACCTGATCAAGCAGTTGATCGCGCTGGATATGTCCAAGGTCAACACCGAAGAACAACCGACTGACGACACCGCGAACTAACATTCGCTGGTTCAAATCGATTTAAGTTAAGGGCAGGCGAGCCGTCTGCCCTTTTTTTATTTCACCCATTGGATGTGATACGGCAGCCCCGGCACATCAAACGCGCCGGATTCCTCATCAACTAAGGTGACATTAACCGGATTCAAGCCCGCCGCAATCCCCGTTTCGGGATACCAATTGCGCCCTTCCTTAACCACAATGAACAATCCCAACTCATCCCCAACCGCTGAGAAAGTATCACTGCCAGCGCCATCATAAACCGTCATGCCTACGGTATCGCACAACCACTTCACGGTTTGCTTGACATCATTTGTCGCCAGCCCAATTTCGCTGATGCTAATAATGCTGTGCTCGGAAAATGCTTCGGTGCTGGCATTCGGTCGATTATGCCGCGCGATAAATTCCAAGATGTTGCCCGCTGGATCGTAAAAATAGACCATCTGTGCATTCCAGCGACCGGACGAATTGAAGATGGTCTGATCATTTAAGGGCGCCAGCTTAGCCTTATCGCTGATCCATGCTGCCGCTTCAGTAATCTGGTTTTCCGGCACATCAAAGGCAAAGTGATACTTCCCCTGCCAACCCGCCGCACACTCAAACACAAGTCGAGTGCTTCCCGCTTGCAACATCAACACATCGGCTGTTTCGTCCAGCACCGGCAGTTTCAAAACATCATGATAGAAGTGTTTTGCTTCCGCCAGATTCCCTATTTTTAATCGCAGTTCGAACATTTTCATGGTGTCACGCTCCTTGCTTCTATCATGTCACATCCCACTTTGCGGCACATCGGCCTTGGGACGGACAGCGACTTGGACAAAGGTATGAAATCTTCGGCAATATCCTTACAACATAAGGATGAATGTCATCCGGTAACGGCTCTCATCCATGTTATGCTGACGATTGAAACAAATTCTTAAGTGCATATCCACGAACATCATAAAAGTCGCCGATGCAGAAAAGTTCCAAGATGAAGTTTTCGACACTCTTATTCATTGCCAGTGTACCCGTGATTTATCTCCGCTATATCCGTCCACGGCAATTACGTTGGGGAGCAAATGACAATGAAATTGCTAGACCAATGGCTGGCGATGAGG
>JACDGI010000457.1 GCA_013821665.1 Anaerolineae bacterium | reverse complement strand
GTGGTGCTGCTTATATTCGGGGATACGGTCTTTCTTAATTTTGAACTGAAATCCAACCCGTTTCATGGTGATCTGTCCTATTTATATTAAATAACGGCTAATTCAAGCTGAAGTAAACGCGCCAACTTCTTAATTTTCTCGGTCTGCTGTCCAACCCCTAGTGCCACATGATGCGTCGGCCCGAAATCACACCAGCGGTTCATGAACTCCGCCGGATCGAGTTTGAACTTCAAACGCGAATTGGTATTGCCGATTTTCATGGTCGAGCCTTCAATCGAGTCGCCTTCGGCTGCCAGCATTTTGAGGTTGCCCTCGGCGGTTTGTGTCATCCCAAGGATGGTAATCGGCCCGTGTTTGACCTGCATCTCAACCGACAAACCGTAACCACGCTTACCGTGAAACAATCCCAACCCACGCAGCATCGGCTTACCGTCCGAGATGGCGATGTGCCCCGGCCCATCATGCCCCATCATGATAAAGTCTTCTTCGAAGTCCATGCCGTAAAACTCGGTGTAGGAACCACCCGCGCCCAAACGATCCATAATCAACATGGCAAAGCAGGTTTTCAGGTCGCCTTCACCGGAGGCTGGAATACCCCTCGCCGTGAGTAAGGAATTACCGACGATCAAACCCGCGCCCAGTTCTTCAAACTCGTTGCCATCCAAACCGCGATAATAGTAGGTCAGGCCGTTCAGGTCAAAGTCCGCCACCAATTGATCCAAGCCACATGCCACCCGTGCCGACCAACGCAGCGCTTCCGGCGTGACATCCTGCGAGATTTTGTCGTTGCCCTTGCCCATGAGTTGGAAGTGGCTGCGAATCTCCTCGATTTTGGCATTGATGGTCTGTTCGCTGGCCGCTTTGACGCGCTTTTGGAGGTCGTCCATTTCCAGCACTTCGATATGTGCGCCCAATTGGGCATGGTGCATGGTGAAGTCCGAGTACATGTCGAGCATACCGGGATAAGTGTGGCCTAAAAACCCGATGCGGCTGTAACTCAACTCGCGCAGGATACGGGCGGCTGTCACCCACTCCTCGATTTGCTGCCACGCGCGTTTCGCATATTGGTTGGCATGGTCGCGGCCTTCAATTTCACCGAGCAAGCCGGACACCACATTAAATTGGATGCGGCTGCGGGCAAAGGCGTTGGAAATTTCTGGCACACAGCAGGCACAACAGTTCGCCAACCATTCGCCTGTATCGGTATTTGGGTAATCCATCGCGGCTGACGGTTGCAGGTTCAAAATCAAAACCGGTGCTTTACGGCGTTGAACCGCCGGTAAAACCTGCGATGAAGTTGCGTAAGTTCCCACATAGCACACAATCAAATCCACGTTGTGGCTGGCGAAAAGTTCACCCGCTTGTTGGGCGGCTGGCGCATTATCCACCAACCCCGCCGAAATCACCTCGGCGTTCATCGCGCTAATCTTGCGTTCGACTTCGCGCTGATAACCTTCCAGTCGTTCTTTTAAGCCTTCAAACTGCGGCCAATACGCCGCCAAGCCGATCCCAAAAACGCCAATTTTTGCTTTGATAGCACTATTCGCCATGCTTTAATAATCCTTACCAACTGTCAAAAATTTAGAATACCGGACGTGATATATCACGTCCCTACAAATTTCTCTATTCGTCGAATCAACGTAATCATTGCCAATGATTTAATTTTTCGTAGGGACGGCATATATGCCGTCCGTTCTAAACGAAATTGAATACTCAGACGCTCTCTTACGCGTAACTATGAACAGCCTTCAAGACCGCTTCGATAATCAATCGGTGTCCGGCTGGGCCGGGATGTAGACCATCGGGACAATACAAGAAGGGATCAGGCTTCACGGTAAACAGGGATACCAGATCAACCAGCGGAACACTGTTCTTTTTGGCAATCTTTTTGAGCGCTTTGGCACAGGCTTGAATATCGGCATTGTCCCATGTCATCTGCATGGCCTGATATTCGAGGTTGGTGTTGACAATCGACTCGACGACTGGTGTAGGTGTCAGCAGCACCACCCGCGCTCCAATCTTGACGTAAGACTCGACCATCAAAGCAAAGTTCGCCGTATATTCTTCGATGGATACCAATAATTTACTGCTGTCACCACCGAAGCGTTTGGTATCGTTGGCCCCATACTTCAAAAACACCCAATCGGGTCTTTGTGCCAGATACAGGGTGAAGGTGTGTTCTAAGCCATGCGTCGAGGTATAGCCTGAGCGTCCATGATTGAAAAAAGTTGCCTCTTGTTCGGGGTCAACCAAGCCCACCAGCGCCCGCAAAATTTCGGCATAACCATAACGATAAGTGGTGATCGAATCACCAACGGTCATGATGGTGCTAAAGGCATCTTTACGTGACTTTTTGAGCTTGCGTATAATCCCCAGCGTTCCGCGTTTATCGAGCAATCCCTGTGCCACATGTGTACATTCCGCGAAGGCTTGCTCAGTGTAGCCCGTAAATTGCTCAACCGAAATATTGAGCATGGCGGCTGCGGCTTCCGGCGGAATATTTACGCCCAGCGCAGACGGCACTTGCTGAAAATTGAAGTCAATCTGGAAGGCATTTTCTGCCGAAATTTCAACCATAATCCGAACCCTTCAAAGTTAATATTTACTGCGTAGCAATCGCCCTAAATTACCGACGCGCAGTTGATCCAAGCCGACCGCCAGCAGCAGTAGAATGCCCAGCGCGATTTGCTGGTAATAGGCTGAAACGCTGAGCAGTGTCATGGCGTTGTCCAACGTGCCGAGGATCAATACACCCAAAAATGTGCCAAACAGGTTGCCTTTGCCACCCGTTAAACTGGTGCCACCGAGGATGATAGCCGCCACCACTTTCAATTCCAATCCAGTGGAAGCTTGTGGCGCAGCCGCACCTAAACGCGAGGTCAAAAACAAACCGGCAATGGCCGCCCCTAATCCTGAAAGCACATAGGCGATGAGTTGGTAACGCTTGACTGGCAGTGCGGCTAAGAAGCTGGCACGGCTGTTGCTGCCAATGGCATACATGGCTCGCCCGTAGGTGGTACGGTGCAGCACAATGATGGCGATGATGAACATGATGAGCGCGGCGATAACCAGCGTCGGTACGCCCGCGATTTTGCCGCGTCCGAGCTGACCGAAACTCTCATCCATAATCAGGATGCTCAGCCCGCCGGAAAAGACAAAAGCCAAACCGCGCACGACTGACAGCATACCGAGCGTGGTAATCAGCGGATTGATGCCGACCCGCGTGACCAACAGGCCATTAATCAAACCGATCAGCACACCAATCATCAGGCCGAAAGCCGCTGCGCCTACGATGCCGAATTGCGTCTGTGTGGAGGCCACGACTACCCCGACCAGCGCCGTATTCGCGCCAACCGAAAGATCAAGCCCACCGCCGATCATCAACAGGGTGCTAAAGACCGCGATCATGCCGATGACCGCTACCGATACCGGCAAATTAACCAGATTACGTGACCCTAAGAAATAGGGCGACAGACGCGAAATGACGATCACCATAATGATGTACAAAATCAGCAGGCCTACACCGCTGCTCAGGTTCAGGCGTGGAAAACGCGAGGCATTTGTGGGCACCAGTTTGGTTTTTTCGCTCACAATGTTCCTCCGGCTGCGGCGTGCAGCAGCTTCTCGCGTGATGCCTCGCTTCGGCTAAATTGTCCGGTAAGTTGTCCCTTATATACAGTCAAAACGCGATGGCTGACCGACAGCACTTCGTCCAAATCCGATGACACTAACAAGATTGCTAACCCTTGTGATGCCAGCGCTTCCAGTTGCGCGTAAATATCGCCACGCGCACCCACGTCCACGCCCCATGTCGGTTCATTGAGCAGCAGCACTTTGACGTTAGCCTCAAGCCAACGCGCCAGCACCACTTTCTGTTGATTACCACCGCTCAAGAAGCGCAGTTTGGTCGTCATGCCGCCTGCCATACGGATGCCGAGGCGGTCAATCCACTGTTGTGCGCGGCTTTTTTCTGAGCTGCGTTGGAAGAAGCCCCAGCGTGAAAGCGCACCCCAATTGGAAAGGGTCACATTCTCGCGTACGTTCATATCCAGCACCAAGCCCTGCACTTTGCGGTCGCCGGGGACAAGGCCGATGCCCGCCCGCCGCGCATCACGCGGATTAGTAATCGTCACTTGTTTTCCGTCGATCATGATGCTGCCGCGATCCGGTTGGCTTTCCCCGAAAATGGTGTTAATGATGGCATCGTGTCCCGCACCCAGCAGCCCGAAAATGCCCACGATTTCGCCGGGGATGAGTTGTAAATCAATGTTGGTGAAGATGCTGCCCCGACCTAAACCGGATACTTGTAAAACGGGCTTAGTGTTGCTATTGGCATCAGGTATCGACGTTTCCGAGGTTCCACGCGTCACATCATGCCCGACCATCATTTGCACCAGATCACGCTGGGTGATGTCAGTAATCGACTTGGTTCCGACCAGCTTTCCATCCCGCAGCACCGTCGCACGGTCAGCAATCTGGAAAATCTCGTCCAACCGGTGCGAGATGTAAATGATGGAAATGCCCTGCTTGACCAGCGCACGAATGCTATCGAATAAAAGGGCGACTTCATTCGGTGGAAAAGCCGCTGTCGGCTCATCCATAACGATGATGCGTGCGTTGCCGGAAATGGCCTTCACCACCTCGACAATCTGCCGTTCAACTACCGTCAGATTCATCATGAGCTTAGTCGGATCGAGATCGAGCTTCAGCAGCTTCAGCCGTTCACGCGCTTGATTATGGGCGGCCTTCCAATCGACGATGAAGCCGCGCATCGGCAGGTGACCCAGCAGCAGATTCTCGGTGACGGAAAGTTCACCGGCGTAATGTTGTTCCTGATAAATCATGCGGATGCCAAGGGCTTCGGCATCACGCGGTCGGTTGATTTGTACCGGCTGCCCATCAATCAGAATCGTGCCACCATCTTTTTGGTAGTCGCCGTTCAGAATTTTGATAAGCGTGGATTTACCCGCACCATTTTCACCGAGCAGCGCCAGTACTTCACCGGCATACAAATCAATCGAAACTTTATCGAGAACTTTGACACCGTAAAAACTTTTTTCGATGTCCTGCATTTGAAGTAAGAGTTTATCGCTTGGGGTCATGGTTATGTACCCCCATGCCGGTTCTGTTCCCAGCGGACGCGTATCTGGTCGATGCCAACGGTCAGCAGCAGCACCACGCCGCGTGCCACATCCTGCCAGAAGGACGAGACATTCAATTGGACTAGACCGTTATCCAGTGTGCGCAGCAACATCACACCGATTAAGGTACCCACGAGCGTACCTTTGCCACCGGCTAACGTCGTTCCGCCCAGAACCACTGCCGCGATCACCGCAAATTCGAGGCCAAACGCAGCCTGTGGACGACCTGCCGCCAGTTGCGAGGCGCTCACTAGACCCGACAGCGCCGACAGCAGTCCACACAACCCATAAGCCACCATCAGGTGCATATTAATGTTGATACCGGCGAGTCGTGCGGCTTCGGGGCTGCCACCGATGGCAAACAAGTTACGTCCGAAACGTGTGTAGCGTAGCACCAAGGCAAAAAACAGATACAGCGCCAGCATCAGAATGAGCGAGAAGGGAATGCCAGCGATGTTGCCGCGTCCTAGAAATTGAAAACTGGCTTCGCCGAGTTGGTTATCCTGTGTGCCAGATACTACAAAGGCGATGCCGCGTACCGCCGAATAGGTCGCGAGTGTGGTAATCAGCGGGTTAATTTTCAGTCGGGTAATGATAAAGCCATTGATGAGGCCGACTAGCAAGCCGCTGAGTAAGGCTACACCTACAGCCGGCCAGATGGGTAAGGTACTCGGCCAGAGCAAGCTGGCGACCACACCGGTCAGGGCTGCCACCGAGCCGACCGATAAATCGACACCGCCTGTAATCAAGACGATGGTCATACCGATGGCCGAAATGCCGACGATAGCAAGCGTACTGGCTATGGTGACAATATTATCTAAGCTGAGAAAGGTCGGCGCAAAAACACCGATGACGATACACATCAGAATGAAGGCACCCAGCAGCGCGAGGGTCGGATTAACTTTCAAGCTCGGCGCACGGGCGGGTGGAGAAACAGTTTCTTGCAACATAGTAATCTTTTATAAACTGCAATTTCGGAAATAAAGGCGAGGGTAGGCTTTAGAAGCTCACCCTCGCCACGCGATACTCTAATTAGGAACCAGCAGCAGTCGCTTCCGGTGTGGCTTCGGCAGTGGCTTCACCACCACCCATAGCCTTCAGGGCGGCGCAGCCTTTGCTATTCGGCAGAACTTCGCACATGTTGTCTTTGGTGACAAACACATGGTCAACATAGATGGCTGGCGGGACAGGCTTGCAGTTCAGCAAGTCGAGCATCGCCGGGATAATCTTGCTGCCATACAGTTCGGGGAAGTAAGCCGTCGCGCCCAAGTACAGGCTGTTCGGCTTGAGCATTTCGGTCAAACCGCTTTCAACAGCACCTTGACCCACAACAATCGAGTGAGCCGTGCGACCAGCGGCTTCTAAGGCAGCAGCCGTACCCTGAGCGGTATCATCGTTGATTTCGACGGCGATGATGTTGGCATCTGCCGGAATCTTGGACAGTGCATCACCGACGACCTTGAAGGCTTCGTCCTGTGTGTTCTTGCTGTCCAAGTGGAGGATGTGGTCGTCTGGTACAGGTGTTGAGAGTTTCGACTGAATACCTTCAACCTGACCTTGCATACGGGCAGCCGGGATGGGG
>JACDGI010000456.1 GCA_013821665.1 Anaerolineae bacterium | reverse complement strand
GATCAAAGCCGCCTTGTCGTCCGACCTCGACACCGTTGACGATCAGCTTACAGGAGGAGTCGGCGGAGATTTGGACGACCATCGACGTTGGCTCAAAATCCACCTCGAAGCTGTAAATGTACTCGATGCGCGAGTCACGCTGTGCTTTGTCGGCGGGGATCATGCGTTCCGGTCGCGCAAAAGCCTCGGCATCCGTCACGAAGGCCCAATAAGCCCGCAAATCCGTTTCGGATTCGGCCACCAAGCGCCACTCTAACAGGTTCATACCGGCCTTCAATTGCACCGGAATTGTCCATAAATATCCCGGCGCACTTTCACCGACTGCTTCACCATTCAGCCACGCCCGTTTACGTGCCGGAGCTGCCAGTGCTAAGAAGCACGATTTATCCTCATCCGACCACACCGTGGTGCGGAACTGTACGCCGCTGCCAGCCGCTACATGTCCAAAATCCAAGAACTCTTCCGGCACATGAGCTTTCGGCCCCAAGTTCGGGACGTGGATGCCGTCCTTATAAATCCCACGTTGCAGAGAATATTCCGCCGTGCACCAACCCTCGCCAGCCAATTGACCATTGGCCGGAACAGCCGACAACGGTGTAGGAAGTTCTTTGGCTTTGCGTATCCCCGACCATGTGCCATAAGTGCCAAAGGTGGTCATCACCGGCTGCCAGTTGGATGCTTCACCCGCAAACCATTGATCACGTACACCATCCTCACCGGCTTGCTCGGTGCGATGGGCTAATGACCATGTTTGAACGGCGGGTGCGCCTTCGAAATCCGGTTTGGTCAGGTCGCCATAACGGTTATCCAGCGTTTGCTCTAAAGTCGCCGTCCATACATCACCGAGATCGCTCACCGATGATGAGCCACCGCTTTCAACCACGTTGCCTAAGGTATCATCACCCCAAATCAGCAGAGCGGCGGGTGACGAGTCAAATGGGATTTCGATTTCAACACCGTCACCCTTGGCAACAGCCTTCACCGGATGTCGTTCGCCAGTGACCGCATCCCATAACTGTGGCGTACCTTCAAACCCGCGCACGGTGATGGTCATCGGGTTCTGGTAACGCGCCGGATCAAATTTATAATTGGCGCGCAGCCAGCTTAAGCTATCGCTGTGGGTATCGGTATTCACGGTGGCGTGAGGCGATGCGGCTGGCACAAACAACACATCCGCGCCGTTGATGCGTCGATGCAAAACCGGAACCGGCGCTTCGACCTGCTGCGGGATGGATTTGAGCGCGGCAGCTAAATCATCAGCCTTTGACAACAAAATGGCCTTACCCGATGTGAATAAATCTTGGAAGGCTTTGGCTTGGCCTGCACCCACACCCAGAATATGATCCGGCATTTGGCCGATTGCGATCAATAAACCGCCACCCTCGACAAAGCGCGTCAACTGCGCGGCAGTTTTGCCATCAATGACTTTGCAATCCGGCAGCACAATCGCCTTGTATTGCTCCGCGCCGATTTGCAGCGCCTCATTGCTGACTTGTCCGCGCTGGATCGAGTCATCATCCAGCACATCGAAATCGCGTTTGTCGGTTTCGAGTGTTCCCGCCACCATTTGCAAGAACATCATGGTTCCAGTGATGGTGGTATACATATCATTGGCGGCTTGTGCCGAAGCCAGCGGCCCATCGACTGTCAAACCCGATTGCACCGTGGTCGTCGGATACAAAACGCCAACATCACAGACATGGCTGCCCTGACTCAGCAAGAAGCACAAACGGGCAATCGTGTTGGCATATACCGAATAATGCTGCCAATAAGGCTGCCGCCAGCAGGTCGAGGGGGGTGCCCATTCGTACCATCCGCCCCATGTGCTGTAATAAACCGCGTGGGGATTGTAGAGGGTCGCGCCGTTCCGCAGCCAAGGCAGCAGCCAGTCAAAAGTTTCCTCCAAGGTGCCGCCCCATCCGCTGCTGTGGAAGGATTCGATCCACACGCGTGGACGTTCATACAGATGCGCGATTGAACTATGGATTTTGGCGTTGCCATGATGGTCACTGCCGGGAATATCATACCAGCGGTGCGTCTGCATATAATTGGCGTACTGCTGCACACCACCGGTTGGCTGACCGGTACGACCGGGGCTTTGCTGGTCAACGCCGCAGACCAAGCCATGCTGCCGATGCCAATCAAACAACGGCTTGAAGATGGCTTTTTCGGCCAATTCCGCCCGTACTTGATGGTAATCGACGCGTACCTGCTCGGCATGGGCATCTTCGCCTTCCCACAGCGCAATTATGGACTCGGTTAAGTCATAGCCTTTAATCTGCCGGAACGACTCAGAGAATACTGAACTCCACGTTAGCATACTGGGCAGTTCATCTTGAAACGAGCCAACGATTACATCACCGAAGTATTGACCTGCCCGCCGTTCAAATTCCCGATGTACGGTGTCGATCAGCTTGTCGCAACCTTCGGCGTTGAAGTAATCAAAGCCGCGCCGGATAGCATACATCAGCCGCAGTCGTTTGTTACCAACCGCATCGGTGCTGGCTGTGCGCCCATTGAGGTTGATTGATACGGGTGCGCCGCTCGGATTGCCCTGTGCGTCGAGTGGAACATAAGCCGCTGCAATCGGTGCGCCTTCAGATGGGCATTCGAGGCTGAGCGTGCCTGTTCCTTCCACCGTTACCGAGTTGAGCGCTTGTCCGGCATAAATCGGGTTATCGCGGACGATCACACCTTGCAGATTCGCGCCGGAGAAACCAATCTGGTCATAGAACCAGACGCGCATCCCCAATTCGCGCGCATCCTCGCACATATTCAGGAAATGCCCCCACCATTCCTCGGTCAAAAAGTGTGGACGGTCAGGATCAGAGCCATAAAGCGGGCTGGTCGGCGCGAGGTTCAGGATGATGACGTTGTACACGCCACCTTTGATGAGCTGCTCCATCTGCCAGCGCAACCGTCCGCGTTCGAGTTGATCGCCGCTCCACCACCAGATGGGTACCGGCGAAAATTCTTTTTGTGGGGTAGCGAACTGCTGCGCCAATTGGTCTAATGTTTGTGTGGCTTGAAGGGATTTTGATGTCATAAAATTTCCTGTTTAATAAAATTAAGAGGAACATATTTGATGTGATTGAGACGGACGCGATATATCGCGTCCCTACAAATGTTCTTTTTACAGGTGATTTATCTATATCTCCTGTTGCAATTCTGTAGGGACGGCATATATGCCGTCCGCCTCTTTTCTAAACAATGTCTGTCAAACACGTTCCGGCAAAACCACCTCGACCTCGCAGCCCTGCGGCGCATCGTATTGCACGTCAAGCTGCCCCGACTCGTTGAGCTTCCATGAGACCGTCACCGGCCCGCGCGGAGTCGGCACGACACCTTCCGCCCATGTCAGATTAAAGGGCTGTGGTGCGATGCGAATGCGGCTGTAACCGGGCTCGGCAGGTTTCACGCCCAACACTTGCGTCGTCAGGAAATAAGCGGGTGCGGCTGACCATCCATGACACAAACTGCGGCTCCAATGGCCGCTGCCGATGTGACCGGGGAAGGTTTCCCAGAAGCTCGTCGCGCCTTTTTCCAGCATCCGGTTCCATTGTTCGCGTAGGATGGTCAAGGCATCAGTTGACAGGCCTTCTTGGAACAACGTTTCCAGCGTGAAGAACAGGAACCAAGGACTGCCCACCGGCACCATCTCATCGGGTTTACCTGCCGACGCGTACCACGGACTGCTGCCGATGAACTTGCCATCCTTAGCGTTTAAGACCAGCTTCATAACCGCGTCGCGGCGTTCGGCTGGCACAGTATTACACAGCAGAACCAGCGTGTTCGTCGGTTCGCTGATGCGCTGCTTATTGTGGAAAACTTCCCACGTATCGGGCGTGACACCGCGTTTGGCAGAGAGCTTCTGGTGATATTCATAGGCGGTTTGATCGCGCACCGTATCCACATAGCACTGATATTCATCCGACCAACCATACTTGTTGACCGCATCGCGCAGCCGTTTTGCTATGGCTTCATGATGTGCCTTGTCGTCAGCATGACCGAGGGCCTCAGCCATCCAACTGGCGTAATCCAAGGCTTGCGCCATGAGTGCCGTGTTGCTGATGACCTCGCCGTCACGCTCCAAATCCTGTGCTGCCCAATCCACCAGATTCCAGACATCGGGCACGTCAAATAGATCACGTTCGGTCAGGAAGGTTTCGCAGCGTATCAGGCATTCTTTGACGTAAGCGTAGTAATCCACGAGCGCTTGCTTATCGCCGGTGTTCATGTACTGTTCCCATGCCATCCAGATCCACAGGAAAGTCCACATGGGAATTTCATCGAACCAGCCGCTGACCACATGTGAACTTGTGATATGCGTCCGCATGGCTTGGATATGCGGCGGGATGACCATCTTGATTTCCTGCGACAGCGATTCTCCGGTGAGTCGCACGCAGCGATCCGTCAAATCATAGGCACCGAAGGCGATGCCGTTAACAAGGGCGCTGTTACGAGCATCACCCACCCAATACACCTGCTCATAGGCTGGACAATCGACATAGGTATCCAACATGCACAGCCGGACGGTATACGCGCCCACCTCCCAAATCTTATTGAGCGTTTCATCCGAACTGTGGAAACTGCCTTTGGCCTCCACTGGATAAGTCGCCATTTTGTGGGTGATGTGCCGGATTTTGAGAGGGCGACTCAGGTTACGGAAGGTGAATGAGCCATAGCGGAAGCCCCGCCGTTCATGCGAGGTAAATACTTGATGTCCCTCACGGCACACATAACGGAAACTGTTGCGTAGGTTGCGCGTCCAGAAGATGCCGCCATCGTCGATGCCTTCAAAGAAATTGCCGTCGATGATCGCGCCTTCAGGAGCGTCCATATCAATCTGCACATAGCCGATGGTTTCCCGCCCGAAGTCGATCACCACATGCACATCACCGTCCGGTTGCGGATTAATGGTCGTCCATTGACCGTTATCGTGCAGCAGGGCATTCGGCGCATCGGCTGGAACCGCTCGTCCCGCGCCATTCACCGATTTGCGGGGTGTCGCACGGGTAATATCGTGCGTACAGAATCCACCCGGTACCGCCAGAAATTCTTGGCTGGATGTCAACCCAAAAATATCGGTTTTGTTGGCGCTGGCAGGGATGGCAATTACCGATTTGTTGCGAACCAGATCATCTAATGAATCCACGAGCCACAAGGCTTCTACTTCACCCTGTAATTCATTCAACGGTGAGATCAATCCCCATGCTGCGCCTTTGGCAAAACGCTCGGCACTGTAGGTCAGTTGCTCGCTCGTCTCAAATAAGAACGAAGGCCACTCGACGGTTTTGACCATGAACAGATTAGCACCTTGATTCAGATGCACCGGAATGGGCGCTTCGGGATTATCCAGCGGGCTGTTGGCATCGCCATAAGTGCTGTCATTCACGCGGATAATGATCGGCTCGTAGTTAGGGAACATATGGATGCGGATGTCACAGGCTTTGGGCGCGGTAATCTCGGTAAATAAGATCGAGCCGCGTTCACCGGGAGGTGCGCTGCGTAATCCGTTGCGCATCGTATTCAGTTGTGTACGGAGATCCAAATTCCAGATCATGCCGGGACGTGTCCGCGCCAATTCCACTGCTTTGATGGCAACAGGCGGTGTCAGATCTTCAGTTAAAAATGGAATGCTGGAGGGTGTCAAATTTGTCCAAGGAGCCGTACCAGCAGAACCAACATTGACGGCTGGCGACCATCCCGCATCATCGAGATCGAGGCTGTCCCAATCGACAATTTCGCGGCGACCGTCAATCTGTTCTTCAAAACCCAACTGCACCGATATACGCGGTGCTTGTGCATTAAAGGCTTCGCACGGTGTTGTCTTCCAATCGGAGCCTGAACCCACGCGCATAATCTTGCCGCTGTTATCTTCGAGGATAATCTCGCACAGCAGACCCGCTCCGGCAAGGATATAAACCATCGAATGATCACCGTATGCGTTCACCAGCGCGGCGATCACATTTTCCGCGCCCGCTTGTACCGAGGCGGTGATGTCGTACACATCATAGGCATAAGCGTAGGGGAAACTGCGTACTGGTCCGCGTCCGATATGTGTCCCATTGAGGCTGACCTCATAACGCGAGTCGGCGGTGATGAGTAGGGTTGCACGCCGGATGTTAACCGGTGCCGTCCAGCGGTGACGGAAATAGCGCCAGTCATTGTGCAATGCTGCGGTTGGCTCAGCCCAAATCCAAACAGCACCCGATGAAAACGTCTCTGTTGACATGGGCATAGGTATTCTCTTTCAAATTAAAATGCGGCAAGCCCAATCGCTTACCGCACGAACTATTAAATGCTTAGTCCACCTTGCAGACCAGCCATAAAGCGCCGTGCTGTAAAGACGAACACCAGAATCAAGGGTACCGAAGCCAATGTGTAACCCGCGAAGGTCACACCAAAGTCGGTGCTAAAAGCACCGCTGAAGCGCAGCACGCCAATTGAAATTGGATAACGATCCGCATCCAATAAGGTGATGATCGGCCAAATCAAATCGTTCCACGTAAACAGCAGCGTCAGAATACCGAGCGTGCTGAAGGCCGGAGTCGCTAAGGGTAACGCGATCCGGTAGAACAGTTGGAGTTCGGTCGCGCCATCCAGCCGCGCTGCCTCAAAATATTCTCTGGGCAGCGTTTCAAAGAACGTTCGCATCAAGAACATGCCGAAGGGAATTTGTACGGCTGTCCACGGAAAGACAATCCCTTGCACGGTATTGATC
>JACDGI010000455.1 GCA_013821665.1 Anaerolineae bacterium | reverse complement strand
CTGTTGAACAGATGGCTGTCCTTGAACCAGCATTAGTCGAAACCGTAACGATTACCTGTATGCAAGTCATTCGCGATGCCATGGATGAGGCTGTACGGCGCGGTGTCCCTGCTGAAGCAGCCAAAGACTTTTTGCTCGGTCACATCAATATTGACATCGCGATCCTGTTTGGCTTCTTGAACGCTCAGTTCTCGGATGGCGCAAAGTTAGCTGTGAAACGCGGTATGGAACAAATCATCCAACCCGATTGGAAAAAAGTGTTCGAGCCGGACAATATCATGAAAGAGGTCCGTGCCATCACAGAAGGTACTAGCCGCTAACTGATATTATGAATCATTACGTGACATTCGATCAGTGCATCAGAAGTCTGGAAACAAATCAGCAGTCTTTCGGAGTTCTAGCATTACAAAATGAGATGCGCTGTATCATCACGCGGCGAGGCGGGCGTATACTTGGGCCATTTTTGCCCGATGGTACTCCCAGCCTCGGTTGGATTAACCCTGCATTCGGAGATCCTTTTTCTTTCTCTGCCTTTCTGGAATCTGATCATTGGAATTTAGGTGGAGAAAGAATTTGGATTGCGCCCGAAATTCAATATATCATTCAAGATCGACATGACTTTTGGGGAACACACCGTCTGCCTCAAGCAATTGACCCCGGTAATTACACACTTGATCAATCCTCAAATCAGTCATGGCATTTATCTCAACAAGTGACATTGCAAGCTTATAACCTCGCACGAGGCGAGCAAACACTTTCTGTTGATCGAGTCATTCAAAGTGCTGAAAATCCGCTACGATTTCTCAGCACCTATCAGCAGGTAATGCAAAATGTATTATTCGCGGGTTATCTGCAAACGGTTAGCCTGACCGAAACTAACCACAATGCGATTATGAGTGAGTGTTGGAATTTGACTCAGTTAAATGCAGGCGGACAACTTATCATACCAGCCTCACCGCGTCTGGAAGCCTCACCTTATTTTGGAACGGTTTCCAATGATGCTAATACCGTTCGCGATAACCATCTACGCATCGATATCACGGGTACCCAACAATATAAAGTGGGTTACAAAGCTGCCCATGTCACAGGTCGTATGGCCTATCTAAATCGACTTGATGAAAAATGTTCCTATCTCCTAATCCGCCAATTTAATAACAATCCGTCAACAGTATATGCTGAAGAACCGCCCAGTATGCCGGGTGTTAAGGGACATTCTATTCATGTTTACAATGATGGTGGTCAATTTGGTGGCTTCGGCGAGATGGAATGTAATGGGCAAACCATTGGCGGCATTACAGGCATATCACAAGCGATAGATACGTTCTATTTATGGGTGTATGTAGGCTCGTCCGATCAATTGAACAAAATTATTCAACATTTGCTTGGAGTTACCCTATGAAACTTGGTCTGAGTACCTACGCCTATGCATGGGCAATTGGGGTTGTAGGTTATCCACCAAACAAACCGATGGATATCCCTAGGTTTCTCCACCGTGCTAATGAGCTGGAGGTCAAGGTGGTTCAAATCGCTGACAACTTGCCTTTGCACCAGCTATCAAGTTTTGCGTTGGATCAGCTATTAAACCAAGCTGCAAAATACGGTATCCAGATTGAAGTGGGTACACGCGGTATTCGTCCTGATCACTTACGAACTTATCTGAAACTAGCCAAACACTTTGACTCGCCAATATTACGCATCGTCGTTGATACATCTGACCATCATCCCGCTCCCGAGGAGATCATTTCTACACTGCGTTCCCTAATGCCCGATTTCATAGATTCTGGTATCACACTCGCCATCGAAAATCATGATCGGTTTAAGGTCAAGACGTTAGTTCAAATTATCGAAGCCGTAGATTCCCTGCGGCTTGGTATATGTCTGGATACAGTGAATTCGTTTGGGGCGGGCGAAGGACCGGATGTTGTCGTGAATGCGCTAGGACCTTATGTGATCAATCTTCACGTTAAAGATTATGTGATTAAACGGCACCATCATATGCTGGGGTTTGAAGTGGTGGGAACCCCTGCTGGTCAAGGTCAACTGAACATCCCTTGGCTTATCGAGACATTAGATCGGAATTCTCATGATTTCAACGCCATTCTTGAGCTGTGGCCTCCCTTAGAGCCCGACCTTGAATCGACCATCCGCAAAGAAGATGAGTGGGTGGAAACGAGTATTGATTATCTTCGAACCCTAATTGCCGAATAAGGATATGTTATGAAGAAACTGCGATTTGCCATTTTGGGAACGGGATTCTGGTCATATTTTCAGATTCCCGGTTGGCAAGAATTAGAAGGCGTGGAATGTGTAGCCGCTTACAATCGTACACGATCAAAAGCCGAGCTTGTTGCCAAACAATTTGGTATCCCAAAAGTCTATGATAATCCGGAAGAGTTACTCGATAAAGAAGATTTGGACTTTGTAGATATTATCACCGGGGTGGAGACACACGCTTCCTTTGTCCAAATGGCAGCTGATCGCAAACTAAATATCGTCTGCCAAAAGCCAATGGCAATGTCATTAGCTGAAGCAGAAGCAATGGTCGCCACCTCCCATAAAGCCCAGATCCAATTATTAATTAACGAAAATTGGCGATGGCAGTATCCCATACGCCAGTTCAAACGCATCTTGGATGAAGGCCATATTGGTAAACCGTTCCGTGCACGTGTTCACTATTGCAACAGCTTCCCCGTATTCGAAAATCAGCCTTTTCTAAAAGAGTTAGATCAATTCATTCTCACCGATATTGGCAGCCACATTCTCGATACCTCACGTTATCTTTTCGGAGATGCTCACTCATTGTATTGCCAAACCGCTCGCGTGCATCCCGATATTAAAGGGGAAGATGTTGCAACAGTCATAATGAAAATGGGCGATGACATTAGCGTGAATTGCGAGATGAGTTATGCCAGTCGGACTGAAATCGAACACTTTCCTCAAACTTATATTTACGTTGAAGGTGATAGAGGTTTTCTGGAATTAGGACCTGACTACACCATTCGCGAAACGACCAGCGAAGGCACGCATATTCGACGGTTTCCTCCAAAGCACTTTCGATGGGCTGATCCCGCTTATGATCTTGTCCATTCCAGCATTGTAGATTGTCAGGCAGATTTACTTAAGCATCTTCAGGGACATAATATGGCGGAAACCACAGGGGATGATAACTTAAAAACGGCTAGATTAGTATTCCTATCGTATGACTCCGCGAGACAAAACAATGTAGTCAAGACGGATAATACTTCAATTGCTAAATAAGATCGTTTATGCGGAGTTCGCAACGATAGGAGTTAACGTAGTCATTAAAGCACAAAACCGCACGAGCGACATCATATTGTAACAAGTCATGTGGTGCTTGATGATATTTTAAAATCCAGTTCTTTTGATGACGATGTTAAATTATCGCCATTGTGCAGCAAGAAACAACTTGTCGATTCACAAGCGGAAGCATATGCCCAATATGGATAACACCCGATTAATAAAGTTTGTTCGTCAGGTTGTGGATGATAAAACGCAAGCAACGCTGGTCAGTATCGCCACAACGCATAACTAAAGTTTTTACGCCTAATAAGATCGACTTTTCCAAAGTGATAATGGTCGTTGTCAATTTATTAAGGGTAAACAATTCTAGATCACTACTTACAGTTAAAGGTAACCATAGTCTTACTTCTTATTTACCGTTGGCATTGTCATGCACGACTTTCGCTTTAGTTGTCCGTTAAAAGTAAAACGTCCTCAGTTCATCTTTTGTACGTAAGGTTCAGCGCGTGTCGCCGGTTCGAACACACGCAGGAATCTCAATAGAACCATGTTCAGCTATTGGTGAAATGGGAATTGCTCAATATTCTATTAGTTCAAATTCACTGATAGCTATCTTTAAACTACCAGTCATCGTTTCACAGCTACAGAGCGATACAAATCTATAATGCGAGCTTAGATTTGTAAGCGGTGTTCGCCCGGTTCTAGCATAAAGCACTGAGAGACAGCGCTGTAAGCTATTTCTAGCGTAAGAGATTGTTGAGTTCTGATGGTAACTATGGGCCGCTCATTATAGGTACGGCGATCACAGACCAAATCAAGATTATTAGTTAGTCCATGGGGGTAACGTAATATACCGTGCCGTTCGGTCAACCTTATGTCCCAAACCAAAGTATTGCTATCAGAGCGTACGCCGATCAGATATTCAATAGGTACGTTAATCGCGGAAATGCCTGTCCAACCTACGAAATCTTTACCTGCAGGCTTACCGGGTATTGCGTACTCTGGCGCATAATTCTCCCATAAGGTGCCAGTATTCTGGAAAACAGTTCCAATATTTTCAACATGATTAAGAGCGATTTCGAATGCGAGATCTTGAAAGCCTTGACGGGTTAAACCTTGAAGTACCATGTAATTGGTCGGTGACCAAACGCTGCCCAGCCAATAGCCCCCAAAGGGATCATAGACTGAAGAATCGTGGGCTTGTGTTGGAATACGATGAGGGCGATTAAATGATTTTGGATCTTTGAGATGATTGATCATCCGTATGACTCGTTCTCTGGGCACCATATCTGTTAGTAACCCCCAGTACGCACCAATGCTTTTGGTTTTGCTTAATGTCCTATCGTGCGCAACATCAAAGTAAAAGCCTGTTTTGTCATCCCACATCCAAGTGTTGATATAATTTCCTAAGTATTCTCGTTCAATATTCAGCTCATTATTGAATTCATGACGACCAATTTCATTTGCTATATTTAGTAGCATTGTGCAATTTAATACTTGCTGCATCATGGCATCAATCCAAGTAAAATAGCGATGATGATATTCTGAATGGGGAATACGTGACTGATTATCCATTCCGCTTCCCCAACCACTTGTCCAATAACTTTGGTCAGGGTGTGTGCGCCATTCCTTCCACCAGCGATGGTAGGCAACTAATATTGGGAAAATATTTTGGAGACGGTGACGATCTCCACTATATTGATAGTCTAGCCACTCCGTCCAAGCCAGAATATTTGGGCCGGTACTTCTTGGATCCAGCGACTGATATAAATCCGTCCCACTGAAAGTGTTGATTTCCCGACAAATAAATCCATCATCATGCTGCTTGGCATAAAAGTTGTTGAGCGTACCCATGAAATCCAAGTTTTGCCGAGCATAACGTCCGAACATGGTCATGAAGCAGCTATCCCACATAAATGTGTTTGCATTGAAAGCTGGATCAATAAAGTTATTAATGAATCCTGACGCTGGTTCTGGTTGACGCAGATTCTTAAAGGCAAGCTCCCAGGCCTTACTGTAGATAGCCCTCCATTGAGGATGGTCATCGATAATGAGTTCGGGCAAATATGCGGATTCGTAAAGAGGAAGCGAAACGGGTACAGAGGTACGAAACCGAAATGGATTTTCGGCAGCGGGATAACGTGGAGGGAAAGGGAAAGGCCCATCAAAACGCTCGGCCCGGTAATCTAGATCTGGAATTGCCAAATCAAATGCGTTGAGGAAAATTGACAATATATAATTATTAAACGGATAAGCAGGCTTCATCTCAAGTTCAGACACCAACCCAGCCCTATTTGGAAATTCGGCGCTTAATAGAGAATTAAATAGCTCATAGCTACCATATATGATATATTCGGCATTCTGAAGACCTGTGGAAAGTTTAGCATGATCTCTATTTAGCGTGATCGAAACTATGTCTTGATTTAGCGCGACAAAACCGTAAATGAATGTTCCCGCCGGAGCAGAGGGATTATTTGGCTTGAAGCGTAACAACACATTCTCGAACAATTCGCGAAGACTTGGCGGACGAGAATTTTTGGCGGCAATCATCTGAATATATGGTCTCTATTCCTCTTCGGCATGAATGCCCCGCAGCGTGTCTTCAACGGACCGTAAATGCTCAAGCATACACTGTCGAGCCAACTCCGGGTTACGTGCTTTAATTGCATCCAAAATATTTTGATGCATCTTAATGGCTCGTTCGACACGTACGGTACTTACACCACGCGGGCTACCCGCAGTGCGTTGACTACTGGCGATACTCATCTGGGCGATAGCCTGCATAATCCGTGTCAACAGGGCATTACGCGAAAATTCGGCTGTTTTCGTATGAAACTCGATGTCTAATTGTGGAAAATCAGCTGGATGGTTACGTAAGCAGTCATAGGATCGTTCAAGAATATCCTCTAATTGCAAAACTTCATCTTCTTCTATACGTTGTGCCGCTAAGGCTGCTGCGCCGGGTTCAATGACTTCACGGGCTTCAATCAGCTGAAGAAAAGAGTTGTGGGTCAGCGAAAATACCAGAGAGAAGTTCTCAACCAACAATTGGGGCTCAAGAGATGTAATAAACGTTCCAGAACCATGCCTTAGTTCAAGGACATTCATCATGGCAAGATGACTCAGGGCTTCACGAAGAGTTGCACGACTTACGCCCATAAGCGTGGAAAGATCACGTTCGGGAGGCAGTTTATCGCCCGGTTTAAGATGCTTTTCTCGAATTAAAGATAAGATACGTTGGGTGATTTGCTCGGAAATGCCTTCACGGTGGACTGCGCCGCGAAATTGGTCATTTAAGCTAACGTTTTGAGTCGCCATAAAGTCGCATTGTCCTCGTGAGCTAACCGATTGTCTACACAGGGGTATTGTAATGGACATTTTCCTGAAAAGTGGACGGATTCCAAACAGAATCCGCCCCCTAGTCGTAATTGTATTAGTACTTTATCAGGCTTGTGCAGCTTTCCACGCATCAATTTGAC
>JACDGI010000454.1 GCA_013821665.1 Anaerolineae bacterium | reverse complement strand
GTATAGCTCCCTGCTTTAAATTCAGGAAAAAGCAGTTGAGGCGCACAGTCCTCGGATGCTTGCAGGCAATCGTGGACATTCAGTTTGTAAATGTGTGAAAGTCGATTAGCGGCAACACCGGTGTAAAGGATATAGCGTCCATCAGGCGACCAATTATTGATAGTGCTGTTGTTGGTCGGACCATAGAGCAGCGTGGATTTTTGGTCGCCGATGTCAAGTAAATAAATGCCACTGGGAGAATCTTCCTCGTGGGCAATCATGCGTCCGTCCGGTGACCATGCCGGACTAAACTCGTTGCGGGGTGTATCGGTCAAGGGTAGTGTCACGCCCGTTTGGACAGCGAGGCTGTAGATGTCGTAGGTAAAGTTAGCGGGTGAAGCTCTAATATAAGCAATTTGTGTGCTATCCGGTGACCAATACGGCGCAAGCACATTGTCGATGTTATTCGTCAGATAACGATTGGTCTGTGTCCGCAGGTCAAAGAGCATCAACTGCGGGTTGTACACAAAATGGTTGGCTCGCTGTATAAAAATATAAGCAATGGACTGCCCATCTGGTGACCACATCGGATTGTCTTGATTGCCATCCAGCGGATCGGTCAGAACATGGACATTTCCGCCTTCGTCGTTCATGACGTAAAGTATATTGCTGCCCGATTGATCACTGACAAAGACAATCTGATGTCCATCCGGCGACCAATCTGGGTTGGTATTGTTAGCCTGATTGTGGGAGAGTCTAACGCTGAGCTGCCGTCCTAAAGCCATACGATAAATTTCATAATCACGCTGATCCAGATTGCCCGAAAAGACAATTTCATCTTCCGCTGGCAAGATGCGTCCAACGACCAACGCCAGCAGTACAAGACCAAGGCAGCCAAGCGTTATCAGACTGATCAACCGTAGCGAAAAGCGTGTCATTTAGGGAGCGGCCTCCACTGTGGTGAAGCATAAACGCCGGGTGTGAGGGTCAACAGTTCAGGTGGGCAGCGCTCCGTCGTTTGCAAGCAGCGCGGAATATCTAACTGGTAGATGCCCATCACGCCATATTTGGAGTAAGCCGTATAGATGATATAGCGCCCATCGGGTGACCAATGCGGGACACTGTTGGGCGAAATCGCCGTGTGCAGCAGTATAAATTGAGTTGTTTTTGTATCCCATAGGTAAATCGAAGGCGGCAGGCGATCCACTGTGAATAACAGATAGTGTCCATCGGGCGACCACGACAGCGAAAGATCATGACCGGGTGTGGTGATATAAGGCTGGATGCCGCCGGTTTGCACATCCAGATTAAAGATGTTCATGTCGCCAATCGTGCTTCTGTCAGAGATAAATGTGACATGTTGGCTGTCGGGCGACCAATCAGGGGTGATATACGGCTGGCGGTCAGTCGTCAGCAGTTGGGTTGTGTGGGTTTGCAGATCCATCAGCATCAATTGAGGATAATCAAGCTGTTCGCTGACGTAAAGGATTGTTTTGCCATCGGGTGACCAAATCGGGCTGTGCTTGCTCAGCGGTTCGTCGGTCAGACGCTGTATTTGATGCCCTTGGTCGTCCATCATATACAAACTGTAGACCCCTTCGCGGTTGCTGATGAGGGCAATGTGCTGCCCATCCGGTGACCACACCGGCCCGATATTATTGCCGCTGGCATGGGTGATAGACGCGACCAGATGACGGTAAATCGCCATCCGAAAAATATCAAAATCGCGCTGGTTGAGCGTCGCTGCGTAGACGATTTCGGCCTCCGGTGGCAGGATGCGCCCAACGGCGAAGGCCAGCAGCAGCAGACAGGCACAGCCGAGCGTTATTCTACCGATAGCCTGTATGAGGAAGCGTGTCATGGTTTGCGAGGCCGCCAGCGCGGATCTGCGTAATTGCCACTTCCAAAAGTCATCCTTTCAGCGTTACAGGTCTTTGGCTTCTCAAGACAGGGTGCCACTTCTAAACGGTAAATGGCGCTGCCTGTGCCGGTCGGGGCTGTATAGATAATATAGCGCCCATCCGGTGACCAATCGGGTGCCGCGTGCATATAGCTATAGGGTGGATAGAGCAAGATGGATTGGTGGCTCGTGCTATCCCACAGATCAATATCTCCCTGTTGGCTTCCCGATATGTATAGCAAATAACGTCCGTCCGGTGACCAGGTCGGGAAAAGGTCATCATATGGTGTTGTAATCATGGAAGAGGTGTCGCCCGTTTGAATATCCAGACGGTAGATGTCTCTATTATTAGGTGAACTGGAGGTATACATCAAGTACCTGCCGTCGGGTGACCATGTCGGGTTATCTTCCTCATCAATGTTGATGGTGAGGCGGCGTGTCGTGCCGGAAAGCGTATCCGTGATGACCAGTTCAGGCAGCAAGTCGAAGCGTGAACTTCGGTAAGCAATAAATCGCCCGTCCGGTGACCATGAAGGGCTAAATTCGGCGTGCTGCTGCGGATGGGCCGATGTCAAACGGCGCGAAGTGCCATTTTGAGCATCCACCACATAAATGACATTTGGCGGTTCACCCATGATTCCGACAAAAGCAATTTGTTGACCATCGGGCGACCATGTCGGACTGTTGGCAGGCGAAAACTTTGACGTTAGCTGATAAACAAGCCGGTGCGTAATGTCCATCCGAAAGAGCTGCGAATAGGCTGTGTTCGAGTTTGTAGGCTGGCCTGTAAAGATGATTTCATTATCTGTAGACACAAGCCTATGACCAACCAACAAGGCAAGCAGCACCAGAAAGGCAGAAGCCAGCGTTATTCTGCTGCTGAGCCTTATCAGGTAGCGCGTCATGGTTGGTGTGGTCGCCAATGTGGACTGGCATATATACCGGATGGGAGCGGCAGGGCTTGTGGCTGACAGGCATCTGTTTTTTTGAAGACAGGCTTCCACATCTAGCACAAAGATATGGTTATCGTTGTTGCTGGATAAAGGCGCAAAGACCATGAAACGTCCGTCGGTTGACCAATCCGGCGCGTAAATATTAAACGCTGTAAGGGCATATACCAATGTGGATCGGGCGTGTTCAATATCCCAAATGTAAACACCGGGATTTGATCCATCCGCGATATACAGCACCGAGCGCCCATCGGCTGACCAGATTGGGCTGCGTTCAGTATCGGGCGTGACGATCAGGGGATTAATGTCGCCCGTTTGAAGATCAAGCTCGAAAATATCCTGATATTTCGGATTGCCGTCATAAGTAAAAATCAAATGCCGCCCATCTGGTGACCAATTGGGGAAGCTCTCTGCTTCCCGATTATCGGTTAAGCGTCGTGTCGTGCCGGATTGGAGGTCGGTCAGCATCAGTTCTCGTGAGATTGGAAACTGTATGGTGAGATAGGCAATTGACCGTCCGTCGGGCGACCAAGCCGGGCCATAAGCATAAGTACTAGCATTCCTTAAAGAATGGACATTGCCACCTTGGGCATCCATCAAATAGATTGTATATCGGCCCTCTCGATTACTGTCAAATGCGATATGCTGACCGTCAGGTGACCAAACCGGTTCGGTATCAATATGGTTGCTGCCTCTGGTGATGTTAACCATCAGCCTGTACGCGATGTCCAAACGGTAGATGTCGCTATCGTACCCCTGTAAATTGGCGTTAAACAGCAGTTCATTGTCCGGTAAAACCAACGTGTGACCTATCGCTATTGCCAGCATCATCAGCCCTACACAGCCGAAAGCCAACAACGCTACTAAGCGCAGGAATAGTCCTATCATGGTTGATGCGGTCGCCATTCGGGGTCGGCATAACTGCCCACTTTGGGTGTAAGCAATTTGGGGACACAATAAGCCGCGCTTTGCAAACAGGCATCCACATCCAACTGATAGATGGCGCTGGTGGTCAACTTCCCCATTGTATACACGAGGAAGCGGCTGTTTGGTGACCATTTAGGGGCGCTCGGTATGAACGCAAAGGGAATCAGCGGTTCGTAGAGCAAAATGGATTTGGCTTGTGTGCGATCCCATAAATAAATATGTGGGTCGAGTGATTGGCTGGTGTACGACAGATAACGTCCATCGGGCGACCACGCGGGATTAGCCTCGAATGCCTCGTCGTCGATGAGTGGCCGTATCGCACCGTTACGGACATCGACTGTGTAAATATCGTCATTACCGGCTTTGTTCGGGTCAGAAGCATAGGCGACAAAGTGGCTGTCAACCGACCATGCCGCCGTGTTGCTGCCACTGTCCGCGCCCGTCAAACGTGTGAGTTTATTGGATTGCAAATCGGTCATCACGATTTGAGATGAGAATCGATAAATCAAATTTTCATAGGCAATGAAGCGTCCGTCAGGCGACCATGCTGGCCCGTGTTCATCTTCGAGTGAATCGGTTAGGCGATGCACGTTCCCACCCTGAGCATCCATGATGAAAATCCGGTAGTGCGAGGCCAAGCTGTTTACAAAAGCGATCTGTTGACCATCCGACGACCACGTGGGTTGTGTATCATTCGAATCGTTGTGCGTTAAAGGAACCATCAAACTGCGGCTGAGCAGCATCCGGTAAATTTCAAAGTCGTCGCCATTCAAGCTGGCTGAAAGCAGAATTTCATCATCATAGGGCAGCAGGTGTCCAATGATTACCGAAAGTGATATGACGCAGATACAAACGAGAGTTATCAAACCAATAAGCACAAATTGAACGCGTATCATGAGGTACGGGGTCGTAAGCGCGGGCCGAGGATGAAACCATAACTGGCGGTAACAAGTTCAGGCTTACAAAGTTTAGGAACTTGGAGACAATCGTTCACGTTCAGCCGATAAAGGCCGTCCTGACCATTGGGTATGATGGCGGAAAAAATAATGAAGCGGCTGTCGGGTGACCAATTCGGGATACTGGTGAAGTTATCCGACTGGTAGAGGAAAACGGACGTACTGATATGCACATCCCAAAGATGGATGCTTTCCACCGCGCCCTTGACCATATATAACACATAATGCCCGTCAGGCGACCATGTGTTAAAGGTTTCTTGGACGGGTGTTTCAAGAAGCGGACTAATCGTATCGGTTTGAAAATCCATCTTGAAAAGGTCAGTCGAATTTTTTGAATTGATGTCAGCGGCGAATGTCAGATAACGGCCATCCGGTGACCATGCCGGAGGATAGGAGGTGTGAAGACTGCTGGTTAAGCGGCGTGTGGTACTCTGTTGTAAATCGGTGGCGTATAAATCAGTGGTCGCGTCGTTCAATCGAAGAAAAGCAATATAACGCCCATTGGGTGACCATGCCGGACTATATTCGTCCGCGATGGCATCCGTGACGGTGACACTTTGACCTTTGAATGCATCCATAACCGACACCAGAGACAGCCCCTTATACTTGCTGATGAGTGCAATTTGCTGACCATCCGGCGACCAAGTAGGCGCACTATTGTCGGTGAGATTGTGGGTAATCGCGACGCTCAAGTGCCGGTTAGGCGACATCCGGTAAATGTCTGAATAGGCATTGAGGTAAGTCGCATACACAATATCGTCTTCGTTCAGCAAACGTCCCACACCTAATGCCAGCAGCACAAAACAAGTGCTGACGACCATGATTACGAGCGTGACACGTATGACAGAACGTGTCATGAGGCGCGAGGCCGCCAGTTCGGATCATGGTATACCCCATTCGGGAAGGTCAGCAATTCAGGCGAGCAAGTAATGGGGTCTTGAATGCAAGCCGCGATTTCGAGGCGAAACACTCCCCTTAGCGTAGAATAGGTAACTGTTTTGCTATCGGGTGACCAAGAGAAGGTTAGGGTATAGGTTTCAGCCGGTTCATACAGCACGATTGTGCGTTTTTGAAACACATCCCACAAATAAATATGAGCATTTCCCCCAATCGTTTTAAAGACAATATAGTGCCCATCGGGTGACCATGTTGGCATAAATCCGCCGTCTGATGGCAGTAGTGGACGAATTTCGCCGGTTTGCAGGTCAATAACATGGATCTCATACTGTTCGGGATCCCGTGCGCCGGATGTAAAGGCGATATAACGTCCGTCGGGTGACCATGTTGGGAAGCTAGCGCTGCGGGGATGGTCATTAATGTGGTGGGTCCGACCCGTTTGTAGGTCGTAGATAATCAGTTCAGGAATCCCGCCCGAATAGGGGACTTTTCCAAAGGCTAAATAACGACCGTCCGGCGACCACTGGGGATAACCCTCATTGGTAATATCGCTGCTGACCCGATGCGATGTATGGTTCTTGAGATTGATGATGATGACCGAAGAGCCACCTGTGTTTTCGTTAACATAGCCCGTGACATAAGCGATTTGTTGACCATCCGGCGACCAAACAGGCTCTGATTCGGAAGCGCGACTATTGGTCAGTCGGTAGGCAAGGCGATGCGCTAAATCCATCACATAGATGTCCGTTTGACGTTGATCTAAAAGGCCGTTAAATACCAGTTCATTCTCGCCGAGATTGATGGCTTGCCCCGTAGCGATCGCCAGCAGCACCAAACAAGAGCTAACAAGCATCAGCCTAAGTGTAATGCGAACCAGTGAACGTGTCATGAGGTGCGAGGCCGCCAGCGCGGGCTGTCGTATGCGCCGGTCAGATGAGTCAGTGCTTCAGGCGTGCAGTTTTCACGTACACGAAGGCAAACGGTTATATCCAAACGCAAGATGCTGTTCAGGCCGACGGTGGTTTGTGGCGCGTAGATGATATAGCGGCTGTCGGGCGACCAACTGAAGCTGCGCATGTTCAGCAAATCCGGCGCAAACAACAGCACCGATTTGGTTGCTTTCGCGTCCCATAGA
>JACDGI010000453.1 GCA_013821665.1 Anaerolineae bacterium | reverse complement strand
CACATGGATGGTAGGCCAGATCGTCGCCCGACCAATCAATCACACGGCAGGGACGGCAGCCAATGTCAGTGGTTAAGACGATATGCTTTTGCGGCGAACCCCACGGCCCAAACTCAATCGGATCAGCGGGGCCAAATAAGGTAACGGTGGGCGTTTGTACGGCAGCCGCCAGATGCAGTGGCCCGCTGTCAGGGCCAAGCACGACTTTCGCCCGCTGAAATAATGCTGCCAACTGGTTCACACCCGTGTCACCGGCCATGATAATTGCTGTTTGCTTCATCGAACGAGCAATGCGTTGAACCAGAGGTAATTCGCTGGCACTGCCTGTAAAAATCACTTGAGCATCCAATTGCTCGGTCAATATATCAGCGACTTGTGCCCAACCTTCTTCCGTCCAGTGCTTTACCGCTGTTCCTGTACCGGGATGGATACAGAAAATGGGCTTATCTTTATGGATACCCCACGCGCCCAAATAGCCCTTAATATAGGCTTGATCGTTTTCGTGAACCATGAACGCATTGACCAAATCTTCCGTCTTTGTAGCCGGTAGCCATTTTTTGAACAAGCGTAGATTTTGGATGACCGCATGTTCATGAACATGCGTGACCGCTTCAGTCAAATAAGGGGCAACATCTGGCAAATCGTAACCAATGCGCGTCGGAATACCCGCCAGTTGTGCGACTAATGCCCCCCACCAATGGTCAGGCCGCATGATAATTGCACTGCCGTAACCAATACGTCTGAGACGAGCCGCAGTCGCTACAGCCAATTGATAAGGTGAACGTAAATTAATTTTAGCTGTGCGGCTGAAACCCGGAAATGCCAGCGTCAACACCAGATCAATTTCAGGAAAGTTAGCCATGACATCCGCCGACCACTGCCCCACTAAAGCATGAATCTCAAGCTGCGGATTGGCATTTTTCAAAGCACGAATAGCAGGAGAGGTTAGTAAAACATCACCCAAATGATCAGGGCGAATTAATAAAATACGATTGGAGTGTGTTCGTCGTGCTGCTGGGATTGGCAGGTGCGAAGCAAGATTGAGCAGGGTTCTCCGCGCTTGATGTTTAAGAGGTGTACTGTGAAACGCCTCGGTCATCGTTTTGTTGCGAATAACCAGTGCTTCTCTATCCACGCGGAATGGCCTCGTAAGCGCTCAACAGATTGGGGATTAGCACTGACCAATCATAATGATTTTTGACGTAACGGTGGGCTGCTTCGCCCAGTTTAGAGCGGCGTTCAGGTGCATTTAATAGTTTGATGATCGCCTCCGCCATTTGGTCTGGATTATCTACAATCAACATACCCATTTCGGTTTCCCGCTGCATCCCGCTGGCCGCCAGTGTTGTAGCCACCACAGCGCATCCAGCCGCCATCGCTTCCAATATTTTGAGACGGGTTCCACTGCCCATCCGTAATGGTGCGACGTAAATCGCAGCGCTCTTTAAATAGGGTAGCACGCTTTCCACCCAGCCGGTAACAATGACACTGGAATTGTCACGTAGATGCTCAAGATTCGCATGTGGTTTTTGACCAACAATATAAAAGTTTACGTCAGTAGTTGCTTCTTTTACCTGTGGCAGGATTTTTTCTGTAAACCACTGTACCGCATCCACATTGGGTCGATAATCCATTTTACCTGTGAAAACCAACGCATGTTCTCCTAAGTCGAGTTCCGTGTTTTGTCCCTCATATTCATCGGTGAAGATGCCGTTGGCAACAACTGGAATCGTCCTTTTTGGACTATGTTGTTGCAAGATTGAGGCATCTTCGCTTGATACCGCGATAACCAGATCGGCTTGTTGGCATAATTCGTCTTCGAATCGGCTGATACGACGTGACTGAACCAGCGAGTAGGCTGCGGCCAGCCAGCGGCGCGGATTGCGTCGATCAATTTCAAAAATTGCATACTGCATAGCCGCTTCCGCGTTAAAGGCATCATAAACAAGCTTGGCTCGCGTTCCTAATTTTCTAACGACAGGCAAATAGCAAGCCACCTCGATCCCTTCAAATTGAATGAGATTGAATTGGTTATCAGCGGTGAGTTTCTTAAGCCGTATTTCAAATGCCTCGCTGTAGAGTCTGCGGGCAATATCTGGCTCATGTGAAAAGAATACATCGCGTAAACGGTCATTTCGGGTGCGATTAGGTGTCACGACAGTTTCAATTTGAGTACAAAACGTGTGGAGTGGTGTGTTGACATCACTCGTATTAGGGATATCGCTAAAGCTCAACAGAGTCAATTCATGTCCGGCTTGATGTAATCCATGCAGCAATCCGTAAGTACGAAGCGCGCCACCTTGTTGAGGCGGGTAGGGAAGGCTGGCGGTAATAAAGAGGATTTTCATTAACGCTTCCCTACCGCTTCATAAACAGACAAGGCGATTTGAGCCGTTGTTTCCCACCGAAATTGTTTGGCACGTTCTAATCCAAGTTTGCGATTGAGCTGCTGCCACTCCGTATCCGTTAACGCTTTTTGGATCGCCTCTTTTATCGCGTGTGTGTCGTCTGGATTAATTTGCAAGCCTACCTCTCCAACCACTTCCGGTAGGGATGACCTGTTACTGACTATCGGTACTGTGCCACAAGCCATTGCCTCTAAAGCCGGAAAACCGAAACCTTCATAAAAAGAAGGCAGTACCAGCACAGATGCTAGATTATAAACAGCAGGTAAATCGTCATCGTCAATATTTTCGCGCCATAAAACACGGTTTCCAAGATTTAAATCCCGAACACTTTGCATGGTTTCATCAAATAACCAGCCTCTTCTGCCCACAAGTACAATGGGCGGTGCGTCACTCCAATCGTCCACTAACTTTTTATAGGCTTGTAGCAAACCCAGAATATTCTTGCGCGGTTCAAACGTGCCAACGAACAAAATAAATTGCTGCGGTAATTGGTGTTTTTGGCGTTGTGCTTCAAGTAGGGAAGCATCAAGTGGCTTAAATTGTTCTTCAACACCAAGCATATGAACGGTGATTTTCTCGGCTGGAACATCCAGCATATTGACCAGATCCGTTTTCGTGGCATTGCTATCAGCAAGGATGTGGTTAGCTTGCTTGACGGCCATCTTGATCTGGTCGTTGTAATAATGGCGGGCTTCTTGAGTCAGATGTTGTGGATAATGCAGAAATGTCAAATCATGTACCGTAATAATGTGTTTACGCGCACCCTGTAAGGGTGGAATGAAATCGGGGCTGTGAAGTACATCAAGGTTAAAACGCGCCAATTCTACAGATAGTGCGAAGCGTTCAATTCGATGATGGCAGGGTGTCCATAAGTTGGCTGTCTTAAAGCGTTTTGTCAGCATTTCTGACGCTTTGCGGCTCTGGAAAATCGTGTATTCATTGCGTGTATCAATGGATTCCAGCGCGGAGACCAGTCGCCGCATATAGGTGCTGATGCCGCCGGTGCGGTAATAGGTTAGGCGTGTGTCGATCCCAATGTGCATAATGCGCGAAGTATAATGGCTGGTGGGATAACAATCCAGTCTTTTAGGGTATAATCGCTTTTATTCTTGTCTATAATTTTGGATGGTTTTGTGGCGCAAATTCTGGCGGTAGCCAATCAAAAAGGGGGCGTTGGCAAGACAACAACCGTGTTGAATCTCGGCTTGGTACTCGCCAGCCGTGGTAATCGTGTTTTGTTGGTTGATCTTGATCCACAGGCCAGCCTAACTGTTTTTATGGGCTATGATCCCTATCGCTTGAAACGCAGTAGTTATTCTCTGCTCATGTACCCTGAAATCTCACTCGTCAGGGTTATGCAAACATTTGGCTCTCTGATTGCGCTGGTGCCGGGAAGCGTTGATTTGGCAACAGCCGCTATTCGTATGGTTCAAGAACAGCATCCTCTAGGCCGTTTGCGCACGGTGCTGCGCGAAACCCAATTTACATTTGATTATGTGGTGATTGATACGCCACCCGGTTTAAATGTGTTGACTGTTTCGGCTTTAATCGCAGCCGATCAATTGATTATTCCTGTGCAGTGTAACTATGCCGCGATGCAGGGCATAAAGGCTGTTCAGGATATTATTCGTCACGTCTGTGAAGGTATGGGCAATCCTGAGCTAAGGCTGCGCGGTGTGCTACCCACATTTTTTGATTCTGAGTCGTTATTTGCGCCTAAAGTCTTGAGCGATATGCGCGCATTAATGCCCGGACAGGTTTTTAACACGGTTATCCCCTATGATCCATCGGTGGCAGACGCACCACACGCAGGCAAAGCCGTGGTTGATTATGCGCCAGATAGTCCAGCAGCCGAGGCGTATCGCGCACTCGCAAACGAGTTGTTGACCTAAAGCCATTTTTTGATGATGACTGCAATCGTTTTGTCGTCGATCAGCGATTTGAGTGCTTGATTAACGGCTGACCACGTATTTCCCCGTTTTGTGCTCACAGCAATCGCATATAGCAAATCGGTTATTTGTGTTTCTTGAGCGTTCCAATCGTGGTGCTGGCGTAGATAAAGTCCTGCGCTGGTTGCATCGACTAATGCGGCATCGCTGTCACCGAGGCGAACCGAATCGAGTGCGAAATCAGGTGTTTCATATGGCATCAGTTGAAAAGGTGCGATACGCCTGAGCCACGCACGAGCCGTTAGATTGGCTTCTGAACCGAATTCAAAGGCTAGTGAATGCCCACTTACGCCATTCATATCCTCAAGTGGATGTTGAACATCGGTTACAAGAACCTGTCCAGCGTTATAGTATGGGACGGTATATAGAACATCACCACTTCGGGAATAATCAATCGTCAGCGCTGAAATCAGAATGTCAGCTTGGTCGGCTTTTAACGAATCATATAATCCGTCATAACCCATATTGATGAAGCGCACAGGGACATTCAATTGTTCGCCAATGGCCTTACCAATATCAATGTCGATGCCTGATATGTCACTTTCGTTTGCGACCGCAAAGGGTGGGTAGCTGGCATCGACACCAATACGGATTTCACCATATGGAAAAAGTTCTTTAGCAGGAGGGCCGGGACGTTCGATTGAATTCCAACGAATCCAGAATAAAACACCCGACAAGCCCCAAACCCACAGGGTGAGTACTAGCATGATCGCAAAAAATGTTAGCGGACGGGAGCGGGCAACCATAGGTTTTTCCCTTGCTCCCAGCCGCGGGCGTAGGCTTGTATGGCGTAATAGATTGGCGTGAGTTCAAAATCGGGCGTTATAAGGGCAAAGTTATCGGGATAACTTTGTGTACTGGCAGGATAGCGGAGCACCCATAAACAAAGTTTATCGAGCCACGGCCAACTAGTTTCTGCCCACTTAAATGCATTGACGGTATAGGCGACACGCTGTGAAGGACGGACGGCTTTTGTCCAACGTGGATTGTCGTTCCAACCACTTTCTGTGATAAATACAGGCTTTTGCGATTTATCATATTGAAGTATAATATTATGAAGTAATTCTGCACGCCGAAAATTGAGGTCAGTGGGGGAGGGTGGCGCTTCAGGTGGTTCGGTAAATCCATAGGTGTGCATGGCAAGTGCGTCAAAGTAAGGCGCGGCTCCGGCTTCATACATTTCTTTGAGATAGAGCAAGTCATTTAGCCCATTAGGACTTCCGGGCGGCTCTAAGGTTGGCGCTAACGGGGCAGCCAAAATCATGACGTTCGGGTTAGCGGCATGTGCCTGAGCATATACGGTTTTGAGCAGAAGGGCATAATCAGCCGCTACGACAGGGCGGTATCCCCACTCAAAGGATAGGTTCGGTTCGTTCCATATAATAATTTGGTCGATTGTACCGGCGTAGCGTTTGGCGAAGAGGGCTACAAAATCGCTAAAGGCTTGGAAAGATGCATCCGGTAAATAATTGAGGGTGGTTGCATTTGATGTATCTTTGCGTGCCCATTCGGGAACTAATCCCATACGGGCTATAATGTGCAGACCTTGGTTATGAGCCTGACGGGCAATCCGGTCAAAAGATGCCCAATCATATTGATCCCGTGAAGGTTCACCATAGGCCCACGGGAAAAATTCGACAATGGTTGTCGCGCCCATCTCTCTTACAAGTTGGAGGGAACGTTGAATTTTCCATTCGTAGACTTCGTCAATGAGGCGTGTGTGGACGCAGACCATTGGTTTCGTTGTTTCAACCGTTTGTTGTGCTTCGAGAGGGGCACGAGGGAGCGTCGGCGAAATTAAGCCGAGTATCAGCCAAAGGACTATGAATCGCGCCAGCCAAGGCCATCTTCTTAAGGAAATATTCGTAATTTCTTTTGATACGGTGCGGTACTTATTCATAGTATGATGAGAATATCATGCAATAGTACAAAATGCATGTGAGCTACTACTAACCAGTTACAAGTTTGTAATATACGTATCCTTAAGTACTTTGTAGACCAGTATAGAAATACATTGATTAAGGACAATTACTAACGGATTGAATGTTATGCGCTTATTTATTAGCTATGCAAGAGTGGATAAACCATTTTGCCAACAGATTGTGGATACGCTTGACGTACATGAAGTCTGGTACGATCACCGTATTGCCGCGGGGCAAAAATGGTGGGAAGAAATCCTCAAGCGCTTAACGTGGTGTGACGGCTTTGTTTACCTCCTTTCCAAAGAGTCCGTCACCTCGGAATACTGCATGAAAGAGTTTGCCATCGCGCATCAACTCGGTAAGCATATATTCCCCGTACTCATTCATCCAAATGCCCCACTTACCGGTGAGCTTAAAGATATTCAATATGCCGATTTCAGCAATGGTTTTGATGTCAAGGCTGTT
>JACDGI010000452.1 GCA_013821665.1 Anaerolineae bacterium | reverse complement strand
GCTGTTGCGCATCAAATTCCAAAAACCCGAATCAAGCAAAATATCGGTGTAATTCACCCATTGAATGCCACTTTGAGGCAGTCCAAACGGGGTCGACAAAAATTCACCGTTTGTCCGAATGCTGCCCAGCACTGCCGTCACCACCGGACTCATCACAATGACGCACAATATAATCAAAACCGCATATCGTGCAAACCCGATGAAAGAAGACCATGCACGTTGTGTAGATGTCATCGTTTAATCTCCTTTCAGACCGTATCGGCGCTGTAATCACGCCGTAGAATAATCCGCTGGTATCCTATTGAGAAAATCAGCGTTATGCCGAATAAGATCACCGCAACCGCGCTCCCATAACCCAAATTGGTGCGCTGAATACCATATTTATACAAATAGGTCGCGATAACTTCACTCGCATTCACAGGTCCACCCAATGTCATGACCTGAATAATTACAAATTGTTGAAATGAACCCAGTACCGACAGAAAGATAGTCAAACGAATAGTACTTCCGAGTAATGGCAGCGTAATATGGCGCAGCACATTCGCCTCGTTTGCCCCGTCTACTCGGGCGGCATCTTCAAGGTCTTTGGAGATATTTTGCAGCCCCGCCATATACAAAATCATATGGAAGCCAAAATACTTCCAAGTAATGACGGCAAAGATGCCTATAAGCACAATATTGCGGTCAGCCAACCACGATACCGGTTGAAATCCGGGGATTATCGCTTGGAAGGCCACGTTCGCTAAACCATTCACGGGCTTCAAAACATATAACCACAGAATGGCGGAGATAATCTCAGAAAACACAAACGGAATGAATAAAATCCCCCGAAATAACCGTCGTCCTTTCAATTCACCACGCCCCACCAACAGCGCCAACCCCAACGCTAATGGGAGTTGAACGACTAGCGACAATATCATAAGCGTGAAACTGTGAATCAAAGAGGATTGAAAAATCCCGTTGCTCAGCAAGGTCGAATAGTTATTGAGACCAATATAATCCGTCATCGCTCCCAAGCCATTCCATTTATAGAGGCTCAGGTTGAAGGATTTACTAATCGGCCATAATAGAAATAGGAAAAATATAATCATGCCCGGCAACAAAAACAAGACGATAAGCAGAAAATGATTGACCTGCTGGCGCTGCTTTTCTTTTGCATATTGGTCACGATTTTGGGGTAACACACGAAAACGGATTGCAGACATAGAACAATCTCTTTAAATATTTACGGACTTTCTCGTTTCACACCTACTCTATCCCTAAA
Source organism: Anaerolineae bacterium (assembly GCA_013821665.1). Taxonomy (GTDB): domain Bacteria; phylum Chloroflexota; class Anaerolineae; order Aggregatilineales; family Phototrophicaceae; genus CFX2. The sequence goes on along the minus strand of JACDGI010000452.1, from coordinate 5,483 downwards.
GAATAAAGGAAGTGAAGAAATCTCAATGCGTGAACGAAACGAAAGCCCGGAATAAACTTTTGTATAGGATAATTATTTGATTTGATACGAACATCAGAGATGATGCATACCATTTCTGCTATGCATCATCTCTACAGTTTCTAGATCAACTATATTACGGAGCGGTTAATTCAGTTGCCGCAACATCTTCAACTGACTTAGCCGCATCTTCCGGTGACATTGCGCCTGCAAAGACACCTTCAGCCGCGTCCAGAATCGCACCTGCCAACGCCGGGGGTAGGAATTGATCGTAGTACAGTTGGAAGTAAGGCGCACCATCACGAGCCTTGACGATAGACTGCATAATCGGGTCGCTGGCAATGACCGAGTCTGTACCCTTGACTGTCGGGGGAACGGTGATGCCAATCACGGGGTCTGCCCCGGCGATCTGATTATCTGCCGAGGTGATAAACTTCAGGAAGTCAACGGTTGCATCAGGAGCCTTCGCGCCCACAGCGAAACCATCGCCACCACCGAATACATCGGTAGGATTGCCTGCGCCACCATCAATGACGGGGAACGGGAACCAGCCCATATCAGCGCCAATGCCTTCGCCACTGCTGCTGTTGGACTTCGAGGTACCGGGTGACCACTGTCCCATCAATTCCATTGCGGCTCCAGCATTCCCAAAGGTTGTTTCTTGGTCGCCATAGGTCGCTGCTAAGAAACCTTCTTGGAAGGCATCCAGATCAACCAATTCCTTGAGGTCTGCGAAAGCCTTTACAAACGGCGCGTCAGCAAATGAACCTGTACGGTTGTAAGCCTTCAGGAAGGCATCTTGACCACCTTCACGGGTTGCCAGATAACCATACCAAAAGTGACCCGGCCATTTGTCTTTTTCGCCAATCGAGATCGGGGTAATGCCAGCAGCCTTCAAAGCTTTTACAGCATCAAGCAATTCTGCCCATGTTGCTGGTGGTTTTTCGGGGTCAAGTCCGGCCTTCTTGAATAGAGCCTTGTTGTAGAACATGCCAACTGCACCCCAGTCAAACGGCGCACCATAATACTTGCCGTCTTTGCCGTAGAGTTCAAGTGCTGACACAGCCGCAAATGAATCTTTCCATTCATTGTTGTTAGCGGTCAGTTCGGGGGTAATGTCACGGGTCAATCCAGCATCAGCAAACTGCCACAACTTACCACCGCCCCAGCTCCAGAATAAATCTGGCGGATCGCCAGCTTGCATCACAGTAGTGAGCTTCGCCTTGTAGGCTTCATTTTCCAAATTGGTGATTTCAAAAGTCACATTGGGATGGGCTTTGGTATAGGCATCAGCCAAACCCTTCCAGTAGCCAACCTGAGCGTCTGATGTTGATTCATGCCACCAATGAATAACGACAGCATCTTGAGCCGAAGCAACTCCGAAAGAAATGACAACTACGAGCGCCAATAGGGCGAGAACCAGAAATCGCGAAGTTTTACGCATTACAAAGAACTCCTTAAAACTAATAAATCATAAGAGGTCTGTTTTGCAGCATGATTGAGTACACGCTTCACAAAAGTAGTTTTTTCGATTGACTCTCCTTTGCTACTTTCTCATCTTACAAACCAGTTGCGCCAGTAACTTTACTAGCTCGATCATCAGAACCGTGTCTATCGTTGCGGGACACGGCCTGTTGATTCGCGAATAATTAATTCTGTTGGCAGTTCACGCCGCATCGTCAAAACAGTGCGACCCTGCAATAAAGCGACTAACATTTCAAGGGCAACCTCACCCATATCGGCCATTGGCTGCCGGATCGTGGTTAATGTGGGGTAAACCTGTGAGGCCATAAAAACATCGTCGAAGCCAATAATCGAGACATCGCGACCAACCTGCAATCCGTTGGCTTTGGCCGCATCCATCACTCCAAAGGCCATTACATCATTGGAAGCAATAATCGCTGTGGGACGCTCATCCATTTGCAGCAAGGATTGTGCTTGCTGGAAACCAGTTGGCTGGAAGAAATCACCCTCTCGCACCAATTCATGGTCAAAAGGCAGACCGACTTCCGCGAGGCCATCCCGATAGCCTTGCAGCCGATCATGTGAGCAGGCGATGTCCATACGTCCGGTGATAAAGCCGATGCGCCGGTGTCCCAACGCTAACAAATGCCGCATCGCGTCCAGCACACCTTTGCGGTTGGTGGCGGTTACACTTGGCTCGTTTCCAGTGCCGTTGTGGTGGTCAATAATCACATAAGTCAGGTCGTGCGCTTTTAAATCATTGACGATGACTTCATAATCCACTGGCACGACCATCAACACACCATCGACCATGTTGTTATTCAGCAGCGACAGATAATAGCTGGTGCGCTCGGCATGGTTGATCGAGTCGATGTTGCCCTGTGTATAGAGCATCAACCCGTAATTCAAACGCTCAGCCGCACCGGATACGCCACGCACAATTTCACCCATATAAGTCGTGGTAATATCGGGAATTAGCAAGGCAATCATCTTGGTAGCATCAGTGTGGTTGCGGATACCCGGATTGGGTACATAACCCAACTGCTCCACAACTTCCATAATGCGTCGACGTGTGCTTTCGGATACGCCTGTTTGGTTGTTCAACACGCGTGACACACTCATCTTGGAAACTTGTGCCAACTTAGCGACATCTGCAATTGTTACATGTAACTTTTCCATGTTTAATCCTGTAACGTTATACTACGTTACTGTAACGTAGCAACATCTTAACGCGAACGAACATCTTTGTCAAGCAAGTACGCTGCGTCACTAGATTAGCATAAGAAAAGGACTGTGTCCGTACAGCAGCCCTTTCTCTCAACCATTATGAAGCTGCAAACGCTCGTTTTGTCTTAAAGTCTCAGTTCGCCCGCCAAAAAATCAGTTGGCCGAATAAGCTGGGATTCATATACGATTGATCGTCAGTATCATAAGTCGACCAAATCAGTTTCGTATCACGAGCATCCCCTGATGCGCCGTTCAAATGTACCTGAAAACCGAGCTTAGCCAATGTCAGCGGCACGCGTTTCCAAACATCCGTAACCAGCGGCACAGAGGCTTCAATCCGGTAGCCTTCGTCCGTGTTAACCGCCACCACTTGCACGGGTACATCGCCACTATTGCTACCGCCGACAAACGGTTTTGCAGGGTTGGTGATATTGGCTGCCGGGATGCCAAGCTGCACCACACCGGGTTTATAAGCGGTCAGCGTGAGGTCACCGGTCGCGTTAATATAAAACTCCACCGAGTCCTCGTTGTACCACTCGGTCAAGGGATCATGCTTCCCATAAATGACTTTGCTATCTTTTACATCCGCCAGAAAGTAGATATTCTTGGCATCGGCAGCGACCGCAAACGTCATACTCGTCGTGTTATTCGCGGGCATGGTCGGGCCTTGATCCAGTGTCACACGCGGAATATTCGCCCAGTCATCCGTTTTGCCATCCAGCTTAATCGTCACTGGAAACGGCGCATAATAGGCAGCACCGGGAACGGGGTCAGGTGCGAGTTGTGCCAAATCGGTCTTATGCGGTGGTGGGAGCTGCACTTGAACGACAGCCGGTTCAGGTGCGACACTCATGGCGGCAACTTGGTCATCCGTCAATATGGGTGCTTCCCCGGCGTGACGTGCCAGAATATCCCGAACCGCATCATAGGCGGGTTTCGGTTGGTAATCGTCATCAAACAACAATGGTTTTACATCAGGATTGCTGAAACCGGAGTTAGAAGTCCGCAGCCATGAATAGAGATCAGTCACGCCCCAAGTGACGAAAGCCGTACAATTCGAACTTTCCAAGCAGGTTTGCAATAACTGACGATAATCACCGGCCTGCTGTTGCAAAATGGCGGCGGTGCTGCCAACCGGATAATCATCATCCATTTCGGTGATCTGCACTTGCAGTCCCAAATCACCGAGGCGCTTCATGTTTTGGGCAACTCCGGCTTCGTCAATCTCGCCAACTCTAAAATGAGACTGCAAGCCAACCCCGTTGATTGGTACTCCCCGTGCCACGAAATCCTTGACCATCGCATAGACGGCGTTCGATTTGGCATTCATCCCCTCGGCACTGTAATCGTTGTAAAATAGCAGTGCGTCAGGATCAGCTTCATGGGCGAAACGGAAAGCCATCTCCACATAATCATCACCGATGAACTGTTTCCACGGCGAATTCCGCAAACCCGAACCCCCATCAGCGATGGCTTCGTTGACCACATCCCACATCGGAATGCGCCCCTTGTAGCGTCCGACCACCGTATAGATATGATCGTGCATCAGCTTAATCGCTTCGTCACGGCTGAATTTGCCCGTCGCCAACCACCCCGGCACGCATTGATGCCAGACAAGGTTATGACCTCTCACCACCATCTTATTCTGATTAGCGAAATCCATTAACTTGTCAAAGGCTCGAAAATCAAACTGCCCTTGCTCCGGTTGAAGCGAACAGAATTTGGCCTCATTCTCCGGTGTCAGCATATTAAATTCACGGCTCAGAGTTGCGACGTACTTGGAATCACCAAAGTGGGTAGGCGAAGCCGCCGCCCCAAAATAGAAATGATTTTTGTCTGCCAGTTGACGGATGGTTTGCGTCGCATTTTGCTGAACAGGGTGAGCATCCGCGGCTGTTCCACCCACAAAAACGGTCATCAACAAGACACAAATCAGCAGGCGATAATGATCTTTTAGCATCACTTTTTCCTCAAATAAATTTTTCGTGCTCAATATCTTGTAACGTAGAACAACGTTACAGTAACGTTTCATAACTTTAGCCTGACTTCCCTAACTCTGCAAGCGCAAATGCAAATCGTTAGGAATCATGAGGAGATGCCAATATTTTATGAGGTGGATAGTGCAGAGGCTTATTCAATACGTTGAAAGGGTTATATCCTGTGAGGCAAATGTTCACAGGATATACGAATGGTTCCGCAATAAAACCAATAATTAGCTTGCGGGGTTTAGGATTTTTTCGGCCTCACTGATCTCTGCCGCGCTGCCAATCAAGCCAACCAAATCACCTACAAGAAATTGGGTGTCGGACTTTGGATTAGGCATGACTTTCTTATCGCGTATCAAGGCGATGACAGATGTGCCAACCTTCGTCCGAAGATTTGCTTCCGCCAATGTTTTGCCAATCACAGGACTTGCCGCTGAAACAGGCTGCCAGGCAATCTCAACACTTCGCATCGCGCTAACCAGTTGGTCAAGGACACGGTACTTGTCCCCTTCAGCAAGGGTATCCTCGTAAGCATCGTTTCGCACAGCATCGGTGTACTGCTGAATCTGCCCCATCGGATAACCCAGCGTTAACAAAGTATGACGCACAATTTCCAACCCACCTTCGAGTTCAGGATGGATGACATAGTTTGCACCAAATTTGTAACTACTCAGGTACCCTTTTCTCCCTCATTTTCCAAAATGCGAGTATCGATTTTGGAACTAGGAGCGATGAAGTCTCCCTCAGATGGTTGAGATGAATTAGCCTTGATTACGCAATTCTCCCTCA
>JACDGI010000451.1 GCA_013821665.1 Anaerolineae bacterium | reverse complement strand
CATTCCCTGCGGGTGGGTAATAAACATCATTGTCAAGGGGTACAACCACCACCTTTACACCGGGGTGGGCGGCTTCAAAGGGATCGAATAACTCATCACGCATTGCACCAGCCATGTAGCTAGGCGCTGCGATGGTGACGATGGTATCGCCTTGTCCGAACAACGGTGAAATTGCTCCCACAGTCAGGAACAGGCCAATAATAAAAATGGCGATTATACGGTGTGGACGCATAAACATTTCCTTTCTAATAGCTGTTTGCCTCTCATTTAACGCATATTATGTTACGACGACTTTGATGTTGTAATGTCAATTGTCATACGCGTAGTCGGGCAATTATATCGCGAAAAAAGATATTGAAAACAACGATATACCTACGAAATACACGGCGCGAAATGATATTGCTCACAATTGGGTTGAACAGGTGATAATAATCATTCAATGATCGTAAAGCATTTGTTACATATATCATCCAACCTTTCGGATTGGTTATATCCCATCTAACTTTGCTTTTTGCCACGTTAGTGGGACACTCTGCCACAAAATTCCCTTATGTGAAAAGGTAAAATTGTATGCAAACCACCACGCCCGAAGATGTCGGCTTATCATCAATACGTTTAGACCGAATCAATAGTTTCATGGAAGATTTGGTCAAAGACAATCGGCTGCCCGGTGTTCTGACACTTGTCCAACGTCATGGGAAAGTTGCCCATTTTGGCAAATTTGGTTCGATGGATATTGCAGCCGGGAAGCCGATGCAGGAAGACGCGCTTTTTCGGATCTATTCGATGACCAAGCCTATCACCAGCGTGGCGATTATGCTCTTGCTCGAAGAAGGTCGTCTCAATCTATTTGATCCTGTTTCCAACTTTATTTCAGCCTTCGCCAATACCAAAGTGTGTGTCGGATCAAGCACGATGGGTTTGGATTTGGTCGATCAACAGCCTGTCATGACCATCCATCATCTGCTGACGCATACCTCAGGGCTGAGCTATGGCTCGTTCTACGATTCGCCCGCCGAGGAATTTTATCGCCGGTCAGATAATCAGTTGCAGCGCGAAACGTCATTGAAAGATTTAGTGGAGAAGGTTGCATCCTTCCCATTGGTTTTCCAACTGGGAACACGATGGCGCTACAGCATGTCGGTTGATGTGCTAGGCTACATTGTCGAGGTTATATCCGGTATGTCCTTGGGTGATTTCTTCAAAGAGCGAATCTTCAAGCCCCTCGGCATGGTCGATACTGACTTTTGCGTTCCACCCGAAAAAGTAAATCGCCTCGCCCAGATTTATAGTTCAGACGCGCTTTATGATATTCGTCCCGTTCCACCTGCTTATATCCCCGGCATCCGCGATATTACCAAACCAACTTTGTCACCTTTGGGCGGCGCAGGTCTGGTATCTACACTGGGGGATTATCTGGCGTTTTCCAACTGTATGTTGAACAAGGGCGCTTATGCAGGCGGACGGCTACTCAGCCGCAAAACCGTTGAATGGATGACTGCTAATCACATACCAGCTTCACTCATGCCGATAAAGATGGGTCTGGATGAGCGCGATCACGGTTTTGGCTTAGGCTTCCGCGTCACGACCCATCTCGGCCAAGCACGGCGTTTAAGCTCGGTAGGGGAGTTTGGTTGGGGTGGCCTTGCCAATACATATTTCTGGGTTGATCCAGCCGAAGACTTCATCGGTTTAATGATGACTCAACATTTGCCCAAGCTGCCCTATACTGCCAATGACATCTTCCGCAACTTGGCCTATCAAGCCATCACTGATTAAACGCGCGAATGCTAAGGGTTTGTGATCTGCAAGCCCTTAGTTTGATTAGTCTGGAGGTGAGGATAAATGCTTATTCTTGTACGATCAGCGTTGGAATGTGGTAATAAGACTCCACGCAACCGATGATCTCGCCGCCGACCGCGCCAACATTGACGTAATCCGCTAAATCGACGCTAAATTGTGGTACGGTGACACTGGTCACGCTTCCGTTTCTAGCTTGCCGCAGTGATGCATCACGCGCATCCCATTCTGCCGCAAATGTCTGCAACTTGGGCGATAATGCCAACGATTTTCCAGCAGCCAGTACCGGGCCAAGAAGCAGGAGTGCCACTATCGCAATCACCATCACCTTTGAAACTTGTCCTGTGCCAGCAGCCGTTTTTCTTAGGCTGAGCGCCATCACTCCGCCCCATGTCAGCACCAATACCGCCGTCACAAAGTGGGGAATAATCAGCGCTCTCCCCGGCGGGAACCCTGAAACGTTATAGCTCGTCGGCAAGAAAATCGCGAATAGCAATATAAAGGCGATACCGAGTGCCCCAAACAGCCATTTACGGGGGCTGCGTTTTACACGCGCATAAATGCTGCTGTTGCCTGTCATTCCACGCCCGATGAGCCAGCCGCCTACAACGAGCAGAACCAAATTGGGTACGAGTGAAAACGCCGACAGATCAATACCGATATAAGACGCGGTCATCATGATGTTGACCCCCGTCAATGCCAATAAACCATCGGGCTTCTTAAAGAGAGACTGTCGTACCGAGTTTCCCGGTGCCGCCACCATAATAATTGTGCCTATACCTGCCCCTATGAGCGCCATGATCAGTAGGGTGGCTGTCGCCCCGAAATGCGTCGGATGGCGGAACCATATTGCCAGCAGTAACAGTCCCAGTATGCCTATTTCAAACACTGCGAATATCGGTGAAAAACCGGCCATCAACCCCGCGAATAGGCCAGCTACTACTGCGGCGACCCCCACCACATATACGGGCAGAGTGGCACGCGCGATCTGTAATAAAATGCCACACCATAGGGTAAATAAAACCATCGGCACCGCATACGTCACCGAACCCGATGTCCAATAAATGGATTGGAACACCGTGGGTGTGCCTTCTAAAATCCCATACAAAAGTAGTGTCGCCAGTGCCACCGCCGACAACCGTATTTCTTGGAAGCCGAGCAGCGCACACAATTGCCACATCAGGTAAATCAATCCTGCCCACCAACCAATGATCAGCAGAACCGGCAGCCAGCTTACCAATCCACCACCCGACAATGCGATCACACTCTGTAAAGCAGTAGAGGAAAATGTGCCTTGCCAATTATAGTAATAGAAGTTCATCGTACCGACCAAACCTCTATCAATCGCGTTTGTAGCAAAGCAATAATCATCCGCCAACATGCGGCTGTTCACACCATTAATCACATGCATGAGGATTGGCAGTGCCAATACAACAGTGATGACGATCAGTGCAATCCGGTATTCCCGATTTCCAAAACGCATAAAAATATCCTTCTCCGACGTGTTCGAATCACGTTTATGCTCGTACTAGTTCACTATAGCATTTGACTTTGATTGCTCTTAATTAAGATGGATCTTCATCAAAAAATATTTACTATTATTTGGTAGCTTTGCTTCTATAATGAAAATATGAACATTTTACTCCCCACGCGACCCATCACTTTCAAGAAACTAAGACAAGGATTACTTATCCTTCTCGTGGCAATCACACCTGTTTTGGTTTGCTATTTGCTAATTACATTAGACGGTTATCATCTAAACGACTTTCTTCCGAATTTTAGTGATGAGATAGTCTACTGGCAGCAAATAAATACCTTTAAAGAAGTGGGGATGAACGGCGGCTATTTTACGTTCAATGAACTAGCACCAGCAGCTGAGTTTACTCATTTTTATACCTATGGCCCTTGGTATCCTGCGCTCTATGGCACAATCGCCCGCGTAATCGGTTGGAATGCAACCACTACCCAACTGATAAACAGTATCTTAGTCGGATTGGCATTAATTCTCTTTTGTTATGTGGCAAGGCTTAACGAACGGCAGTTGTTACTAACAATCTTAGTGTTAGCCACCACATGGAGCTTCTTACTTTATTTTTTTACTGGTATGCAAGAGGGATTTCAACAAGCACTAGCCATAGTCATAGCAAGTATTTTTGTTATCGCTTTGCGTGATAAGGATGCAGTCACTAACAAATTTAGACTAGTCGCCTTAGCATTCATTACCTTTGCGACACTTATGCGCCTATCGTGGGCAATTCTTTATATCCCGTTTCTATTACTGACAACTAGGCACTCATCACGCCGGTTAATCATTGCAATTTCCATAACACTCCTATTAATCATTCCCGTAATGCTTTTCGCTAACTACACAGGAGCCCCCGGTAATAACTCGATATTTTCTGTGCTTTTAGCATTCAAAACATCATTTAGTGCAGGCCTCGGCAACCTTACGGAGTATTTTCTTTACAACATCGGTCGTCTGTTTTTATGGCCCAAAAAAGGAACCGATATCGTCCAAACCTATCAAGTTCTAGGTCTAATTATTGCCTTCTCAGCTTATACCATCCAGCTTTCCATCCATCATCGAAATCAAAACAATCAACTTACAGAAGCGAAATTTCATCTCTATAATATTGGAGTTACACTAGTTGCTGCCCTCGCCTTGTATATCGTGGGTACTGGTGGCGACCAACGAGTACTGGTGTGTCACCTCATCATTTCTTTTCTGATTATGATCAGCTTCAAACGCTATCGCTCCATATTGTTAATAAGCTTCATCAACATCATCTTTGTAACAGGTTTCATAATTGATTTTCGCGGCTTAGTACTTCCTAAATATGAACCTGCTCATACCGTTTATGAAGATTTCAAACAATTGGTGAGTACCTACATATCTTATGACCCGAACACAAAAAATGCGTGGTGCAATACCATGTTATTCTCAGCAAAATATTTTGACAGCACTGCGTTAATTGGCCTGCCCCCGGGCATTGGCATATCCTTCTTCTATGACGCAGCCAAACCCATCTTGACATTCAAATCGCGCTACCTCTTTCTGGATGTTGACGATTACCACATAGTTAGTACACATGCCAATGCCCCTCAACTCACCTATCTCGCAGATACCGCAATTGGCAAACTGTACCGCAATGAAAGTGTTGATTGTTCGACAAACAGTTCCTAACCACCTATCAAGAACCACAAAATAGGCGAAGATGTTGGCTTCCTAATCGCTCACCACGATTTCCTGCTTTACGTATAGGCGTTTACCATCTGCGACATCTTGGAGCACATGGGTCCCCGGCCCGATTTGTGCGCCTTCACCGATCTTGACCCCCGGCATCGTCATCGCATCGACGGCGATAAATGCTCCGTGGCCGATAATAGCTCCCAGCTTATCGCGGCCTGTGTCGATTTTATTGCCCTTTACCCGGCTGCCAACAGTGCCGTGATCAATCCGTAGATTGGCTGTCGTACATCCCGCCGAAAAATTAACTCCCGAAGCAAATACCGAGTCCAACACACGACAGGCGTGCATATCCACATGTTCAGCCACATAACTCCGTGCCACTTCGGTTGTGAAACCCACGTTGCTATGGCTCAGTACCATCGAGTTTCGCACCAGTGCATTGTTGCCCACGATCACATTCGCACCGATATAAGCTGGCCCGACCACCGCCGCGCCGGGGAATATCTTCGCATTCTCGCCGATGTATACATCTCCGACCAGCGACGCGGTTGGTGCGACGAAGGCGCTTTCCGCCACTTGCTGCCCCTTACCCCTCAACTGCTCAAGGAATATATTCATAATATCCAGCACATGCCACGGGAACTTAAGCGCCTTCCACTGCCCACTGTAACGGACGACCTGATACTTCTGCTGCTTCATCAGCGCGTCCATCGCTCGTTCATAGTGATCGTCGCTGGGGATGTCCTTCGCGTACTCCGTTTTGATTGCCTCGAACAACTGCGACACATTGCTATGGAGATGTGCCACAAACGTCACCAGCTTACTTGGACGTTTATCTGCCCCCGGTTTTTCCACCACACCACTGATAAGTCCTGTGTCATCCACCACCAGATACCCACCGGGAAAGTAATCTTCCATCTCATATCCCGCCAGATAAGTCGATGTGGCATCGCTTTGATGTGCCGCCAGCATATCCAGATGCAGCTTATCTTCCACGACATCATGAATTTGGTTGACGTATACTGCCGTATTCGGTCGGTTCGCAAATAGCGGTTCGGCTTTCAAAATCGCGTCACCCATGCCTTTTGGCTCTGGTTGCACCACAATTTCGACCTTCATGTCGGTCATACCCTCGACCAATCCCGCGATATCTGTCCGGTTTTCTAAGTTGCCGACGATCACCACTTCACGGAATCCGAGATCTGCGTAGCGCCGGAGTTGTGTCAAAAGCAGCGGATGCTCGCCAAATTTCATCAACGATTTTTCACGTAACGGCCACATCCGTGATGATGCCCCGCCCGCCAGAATAATCAGTACCGGTGTCTCTGCCATCTTTGATCCTTTTGTAGGTGATGATCGAATACTTCATCTGCTAAATTTCAATGACAAAATAGATATGTAGGGGAGGGCCTATGTGCCCTCCCGTATTAAAAGATCCTCGGAACTTAACACTTAATAATGCTCTATTCTACCAGCCAACGCACTTTCCAAAATCAATTTGTCTAAATTGCATCGGCTGCTGACATAAGTTCATAGAATGGTGGAGATGCCCAACAGGTTACCGCATCGAACAAATAGCCTGCAAAGTGCGCCTTACACCTATTGCCTATAGACGATCCGCTGTTCCACGCATAATATTATAGGGAGATCACGAGGTCATGAGGGCAGGAATTTTGACGAACACTTCTCTTCTCGCTAGTTTCATGCAGATCGCCATCCAACAAACGGGTGCTGATCGGGCTATGGTTTGTGATACCCACCTCGCCGTTGTCGGC
>JACDGI010000450.1 GCA_013821665.1 Anaerolineae bacterium | reverse complement strand
AGGCACTATACAGGCGTTGTGGTTGGTCAAGCGTCGCCAGCCGGATGCGTTACTGCTGACAGGCGGCTGGGTCGGTTTGCCGGTGGCGTTGGCGGCATGGGTGTGGCGTGTGCCGAGTATGATTTTCCTGCCGGATATTGAACCGGGGTTGACGATCCAAGTGCTGCGGCGATTGGTAAAACGGGTGGCGCTGACGGTGGATGAGTCGAAGGTTTATTTTCCGTCGAACGAAACGGTCACAACAGGTTATCCGCTGCGGCAGACAATGCTCGAAGCCACGCGCGAGGCGGCGATCAAAGAGTTTGGACTCGATCCGACGCGTAAGACGCTGTTGGTGTTTGGTGGGAGCCGAGGATCACGGGCGATCAACAATGTGCTGCTGGATATTCTGCCGCAGTTGTTAGCCGACGGTGTTCAGGTTATCCATGTGACAGGAACGTTGGATTGGCCGGACATTGAAGCCAAGTTTAAGCAGATGGCGGATACAACTCATTACCATGTTTATCCGTATTTACATCATGAGATGGGGTTAGCGATGGCGGGAGCCGATGTGGTGGTATGCCGATCCGGCGCGAGTGTGTTGGGCGAGTTCCCGTTGTTCGGGCTGCCGTCGATTCTGGTGCCGCTGGCGTGGGCGTGGCGTTACCAGAAGGTGAACGCGGATTATTTAGCGCAGCGCGGCGCGGCAATTGAACTGGACGAGAACGCTATGGCTGAACGATTGCTTCCGACAATCCATGATTTGCTGCATGATCCGGCGCGGTTGGATTTGATGCGTCAGGCGGCGCGGGCGCTGGCACGGCCTGATGGGGCGGCCTGTGCAGCCGAGTCATTGGCTGAACTGGCGGGAGCGAAACCATGATCCAACTTTCAACGCTGCTGTGGTCATTCGCGCTGGTGTTCGGTGTCATCGGTTACATGCGTGGTTTGTCGAAAGAGTTGATCTCGCTGGCAGGTATCATTCTGGCGTTGTTCGCGCTGTTCCAATTTGATAAGGGTTTACGCGGGATTTTGTTGGCGAATGTGCCGGGGATGCAGCGCTTTATTATCCAGTGCATCATCTTTTTGGGCATCGTGTTCTTCGCTTATCAGACGCGGGCGATTGGTCGGCGTTTGAATGTGTCCGAAAGTGGACGTGACAACCTGCAATCGACGGTCTTGGGCGCGATTGTGGGGGCGGTCAACGGCTATCTGATTTTCGGGTCGATCTGGTATTTCATGCACATCAACGAGTATCCGTTGAGTCCATTTATCGAAGCACCGTTGGCTGGTTCGCCGAGTGCGGGGACGATTGCGTCGCTGCCGTTGTATGTGCTGGCGGGTGGGCCGGGTGGCGATGGGAGTTTGTTGTCGTTGGTGGTGATTGTGTTGTTCGTGATCGTGTTGATTTTGATATAGGAACCCCCACCCCAGCCCTCCCCCGTAAACGAGGGAGGGAGCAAGAAACCTCACCCCCCAGCCCCTCTCCAATGCTTTGGAGAGGGGAGAAGAAAAATCAGGTGGGAGCAAGAAAGAAACCTCACCCCCAACCCCTCTCCATTACATGGCAGAGGGGAGGAAGACAAAAGCAGGTGGGAGCAAGAAAGAAACCTCACCCCCAACCCCTCTCCAATGCTTTGGAGAGGGGAGAAAACCAGAGGTGGGGATAGGAATTTAGGCAGATATATAGGCGGGCGGAAGCCTTTAATGATGGGTTGGTAGCTAGGACGTGGTTTCGCTTTATAGTATGCTCTGGGTGATGGCCGTGTTTTTCGGCGTGATCGGCGTGATACGCGGGTTACGGCGGGAGATCGTGTCGTTTGGCGGCATCGTGCTGGCGACGTTCGCGTTGTTCCAGTTTGATGTGCTCTTGCGCGGCGTGTTTCTGGCCTCGATTCCACGCGACCAAGCCTTTTTTGTGCAGGCGGGTTTGTTCTGTGTGGTGGTGTACTTCGCATATCAGACGCGCAGTTTTGGCGGTGGGTATGAAGGTGGCGGTGAGGTCAGACGCGAAGGCGGGCCGCGTGCCAACCGTTTTCAGGATGCGATCCTCGGTGGTTTGTTGGGTGCCCTCAACGGCTATCTGATCTGGGGCGCGATCTGGTATTTCCTCGATATTAACGATTATCCATTTGCGCCGTTGATTACCGCACCGGCGGCCAATTCCATCAGCGCACAGGCTCTCAACGCGATCCCGCTGGTGCTGATCGGTAATGCAACCGGTGGCGGCGGGAGCCAAGTCCTCACGGTGATTGTGGTGATTATGTTTGTGGTTGTCTTAGTCGTAATGTAAGGTTCACTGTTTGGTATTCCCCTGCTACAATAGATAATATTACAGTAGATTACTAAGGTGTGTTGTGAAACTCAAAACGGGACAACATATTTTTTTGGTTGGCATTGGCGGGTCGGGTTTGTCGGCGATTGCGCGGGTACTGCTCGGTCAAGGTTATAAAGTATCCGGCTCTGACCGCAGCCTGAACAGCCTGACCGCAGCGCTCGAACGCGACGGTGCGACCATCTATGAGGGGCATGATGCCGCGCACATCAACGGGGCAGACGTGTTGATTATCACCTCGGCGGTTAAGAATGATCATGTCGAGGTGGTGGCAGCGCGGGCAGTGGGTATCCCTGTTTATAAGCGGCAGGACATCATGGCTGACCTGATGGAAGGCAAGACCGTGATCGCTGTGGCAGGGACGAAGGGTAAGACCACCACAACCTCGATGATTGTGCATATCCTTCAAGGGTGCGGGCAAGATCCCAGCTACATCGTCGGCGGGATTATGGGCAACACAGGCACGAATGCGGGTGTGGGTAACAGCAAATTCTTCGTGGTCGAGGCGGATGAATACGACAACATGTTCCTTGGTTTGAAGCCGGATATTGCCATCATCACCAACATCGAGTGGGATCATCCCGATTTTTTCAAGACCGCCGACGATATGGTCGAGTCGTTCCGAAAGTTTGTTGGCTTGCTGTCAGCCGACGGTATTTTGGTGACGTGTGCAGATGATCGGTTGGCGGTCAAGCTGGCGGATGAACGGTTAGGTGCTGGTTTGAAGACGCGCACCTATGGGATTAATCAGCCGGGGCCGTATGATTTGTATCTGCTGGCGCGGCGGCGACGTACCTATTTCTGGTCTTACTGGGCGGATTTCGTGCAAGTGTTGGGTGCAGAAACACGCTTCGAGTTCAATATGCCGGAGGATATTACCTTCGACATCACCATTCCGTTGCCGGGTGACCACAATATTCAGAATACGTTGGCGGCGTTGATTGCCTGTGAAGCGGCGGCCCATTTGCGTGTCGAAGATATGGCGGTGGCGGTCAGCTCGTTTAAGCCCACGGCGCGGCGATTTGATGTGCGTGCGGATGTGAATGGCATCGCAATTGTGGATGATTACGCGCATAATCCGATGTCGATTAAGGCTGTATTGGAGGCGGCAAAGCAGCGTTATCCCGAACGCGAAGTGTGGGCAGTGTGGCAGCCGCATACCTACAGCCGGACGCAAGCGCTGTTTACATCATTTGTGAAGGCGTTTGCGGATGCTGACCACGTGTTGATTACGGATATTTATGCGGCACGAGAAGCGCTGATTGAAGGCGTGAGCAGCGGGGCAGTGGTAGCAGCGATGCAGCATCCTGACGTGCGGCTTACGCCGACTTTTGCGGATGCGGTGGCGGTGCTATCTGACAATGTTAAAGCGCCAGCCGTCATTATTATTATGAGCGCCGGTGATGCGCCTGATATTGGTGTGCAGTATTTGAAACTTTTACAGGGATCGACTTAGTTCTGTTGGTCATAAGGGAGCACACACAGGTGCTCCCCTACATCAATACAATTTTGAGATTAGAACGTTATGGTGATTAAACTTCCAGAACCTTACGCAGACCGGTTGCAACATAAAGAGCCGTTGGCACGATATACGGCGGCACGTCTAGGCGGCACGTCAGATTTTCTGTATATCGCTAAGGAATCAACCGAAGAACTGGCAACCGTTCTCATGGCAGCATGGGAGCAAGATATTCCGGTGCGGATATTGGGCGGCGGCGCGAATGTGTTGATCTCGGATAAGGGTGTGCGTGGGCTGGTCGTCATTAACGATGTGAGCCAAGTGACATTCGGTGATTGGCATGAGGGACGCAATGTTTCGGCATCCGGTGGCCTTGGGCTGACGGTGCTGGCACGGAAATGCCAGTCGCGCGGATTGTCGGGTTTGGAATGGGCAGCTAGTGTGCCGGGAACTGTGGGCGGGGCGGTAGTCAACAATGCCGGAGCGCATGGCAGTGACATACGGTCAAATCTGTGTGAGGCCGTTGTTTTAGAAGCTGAACATGGCATCCACATTATGCCGCTGGATGAACTCACCTACGGCTATCGTACATCGGCACTCAAAGCGCGGTTTGATAAGCGGTTTGTGGTGCTTTTGGCACAATTTGCTTTATTGCCGGATGATCCGCAAGCCATTTTGGAACGGGTTGAACACAACGTGGCTTATCGCAAGCAGACTCAACCACCGGGAGCCAGCTTAGGCAGCATTTTTAAGAACCCGATTGGCGATTATGCCGGTCGTTTGATCGAAGCGGCGGAACTCAAAGGCTACAGTATCGGTGGCGCACAAGTATCGCCGATACATGGCAATTTTTTGATCAATACGGGTGGGGCAACCGCAACCGATTATTATGCGCTGATTCGCTACGTGCAGGAAAAAGTACACAAACACAGCCACACCGAACTTGAACTGGAAGTTGAGTTGATCGGTGAGTGGTGAAAACAGCTTTAAAGGTTTGAACATGGGATACCTCCCTTGTGCAAAATACAATCTGATGTACAACGGAGATTGCGAAGTATCTCCCCAAATATTTTGGGTATGAGAGATTGCAAAAACAATTGTGAATTTCGTGTGAGTTGTGGGATAATGTTGGTTATAAGAAATTTACCCAAGGTAGGCTTATGACATCGCGCTTGCGGGATCGGCGACGCTCTTCCACCCGTGAACCGGGTATTTTGCGTGGGCCAGTGGGCGCGGCAATGCCTGTTGAGCGTCCAGCGGTACAGCACGGGGCGCGGCGTTTGGGCTTCACCAGTTGGCGCATGTTCAGCGCGTTCATCGTGATTTCCCTGTCGATTTTATTGTTTTTGTTCTTCACAACTGATTTTTTTTATGTTCACACCATCGCGGTTGGTGGTCTGAAGTACATGACCAAGGAAGAAGTTTTCGCGCTAACGAACATCGCCAATATGCAGATTTTTTGGGTTGATCCGGCGGAAGTCCGCAAGAACATTTTGCGCTCACCAACAGTGGCGGACGCGGATGTGCAAGTGGGTTGGCCGCCGCAGATGGTGCAAATCATCATCCAAGAGCGCGAACCGGCGGTTGTTTGGGTACAATCCGGTTTGCCAACATGGGTAGATATTCATGGGCGGGTGATGAACCAACGTGAAGACCGTCCTGATTTGCTCAAGGTGCTTTCGGATGTACAGGATGGCCCGTTGGGGCAGAATGTGCAGTTGGGGGTTGATATAATCAGCGGTGCGCTACAATTGAAAGCGCTCAATCCCAGTATGACCACTGTTCGTTATAATCCGACCAAGGGCTTAGGCTATCAAGACCAGCGGGGTTGGTTGGCATGGTTTGGGGTTGGTACGGATATGCCAGAGAAAATTAGTATTTATAATGCTATGGTGAATAATCTCATTACGCGCGGCATTCAGATTAGCGAAGTTAATATTGTCAATCCTGATGCGCCGTTTTACTCGGCATTGCGGGGGCAGTAGGTTTAACCTATGCGTGACTTAGCAGTAGCACTCGATGTTGGGACGCGAAAAATTTGCGCTATTGTAGCCGAAGTGCGCCCTGATGATATTTTTGTGGTGGGCGTGGGTATTGAACCCAGCGCTGGCATGAAAAAAGGTATCGTCAACGATATGGGTTCGCTGACGGCAGCGATTTCGGCAGCGGTGCATAAAGCCGAAAAAAGCAGCGGTTTTGATATTGCGCGGGCGTTCGTCAGTGTGGCGGGCAGCCATATCGCGTCGATGAACAGCCGGGGCGCGGTCGGTATCGTGGGACAGCGCGGCGTGAACATTGAGGATATCGATAAAGCAATGGAGTCGGCACGGGCAATTGCTATTCCCCATAACCGCGAAGTGCTGCATGTTGTTCCACGCAGTTACGCGCTGGACGGGCAGGAACGCGTCCGCAGCCCGATTGGGATGCACGGCTTCCGGCTTGAGGTCGAGGCGCATATTATTACCGCGTCTTCTAGCAGTGTGGCTAATTTGGAACAATCCGTTCAACAAGCGGGTGTGTCGGTTGACCGTTTCATTCTTAATCCGTTGGCTTCCGGTGAGGCCGTGTTAACTCCCGAAGAACGTGAGATGGGCGTGGTGGTCATCGACATTGGCGGCGGAACAACCGACCTCGCGATTTTTATTGAAGGCACCGTTTGGCACACCGCCGTAATTCCGGTGGGTGGCGACTTAATCACCAATGACTTAACCTATGGATTAAATGTATCCTTCGATGTCGCAGAAGCCGTTAAAATCCATCACGGTCATGCGCTGTTAAAGGCGGTCGATCCGTTGGAAACTTTCCTCATCGAACCTTTTGGCGAAGGTATGCCAATCCAAGTGGAACGCAGTGCCGTTGCCGAAATTATCGAAGCGCGTGTTTCCGAGTTGTTCAATATGGTGAAGAAGGAAATCAAGCGCTCCGGTTACGATGGAATGCTGCGAGCCGGTGCGGTGATTACGGGTGGATGCGCTCAACTGGCGGGATTAAAAG
>JACDGI010000449.1 GCA_013821665.1 Anaerolineae bacterium | reverse complement strand
TGTGATGTGCGAAATAAGGCGAGCGAACCGCGATGGCTGCTGCCTAAATATACATCGGGATGTTGGCGGGTGGCGTTGACCAGATCAATGATGTAACGCTTGACCTCATCAGCCACATAGATTTCACGGATGGCTTGTTGGGCTGCGATGAGTTCCTGAAGGCTTACAACTTGCTGCAAGTTGGTTATCGGGTGTTCGTATTGTTGCGCCGAAAGCACGGTGAGTTCTTCGGCAGGGCTGGGATAGCCGAGTTGTAGACGAATCATGAAACGATCAAGTTGGGCTTCTGGCAGGGGGAAGGTTCCTTCATACTCAATTGGATTTTGCGTTGCCAGAATCATGAAAGGGTTTTCCATTTGATGGGTTACGCCGTCAACCGTTACTTGATGTTCTTCCATTGCTTCCAATAAGGCGGCCTGTGTTTTGGGTGTGGCGCGATTGATTTCGTCGGCGAGGACGATCTGCGCCATGATAGGGCCAGCACGAAATTCAAATTCGCGCGTTTTCTGGTTGAATAATGACACGCCCGTAACATCTGAAGGCAGCATGTCCGGTGTGAATTGGATACGGCTGAAAGTACAACCGATGACACGCGCGAGTGCTTTAGCCAGCATCGTTTTGCCTACACCGGGAATATCTTCGATCAGTATATGGCCTTTACATAGAAGGCCAAGAACAGCTAACCGGACTTCATTACGTTTGCCGATAATGACTTGCCCAACCGATTGAGCGATACGCTCTGCTACGTTTTGAGCCATATTGATTTGCGGTGCCATGTTGACAGCACGCGGTGTTTGACGAGTGTTTTGTGGAAAATCAGTCATTAGTACCTGCTTTTTGTCCCAATTATGCGTATAAAGGGGTAAACCAAACCCGTTGATTGCCCTATGTTACACCACCAGTATAGCGGATGTTGATCCGACTTGCTGTTTAGAGGGGGTTTAGTATAATAGGTAGAGTACAGAAAGACTTTACAGCAATTTTTTATTTCTTCAACGTGTTCAACACTTGTAAACCTATTTTGGTCAAACTCGTAGTACAATTTCTGTTGTAGCTCACCAGTGTGTGATGTGAATTTGTTTTTTTGCTGATTAACGGCTACCCGGGGCTGTAAAAACCGGGCAACTTGAGAGGAGTGCGAGTATGGCAAAATCGCGGACAGAATTGATGGTTGACCGCCTGCGCGATCTCCAATCGACGACACCAGAGATTGAAGCGTCAGCCGTCGTCAGTGTGGACGGTTTGATTATGGCTTCATCACTACCAGCCGGTGTTGAAGAAGATCGTGTTTCGGCAATGTCTGCGGCCATGCTCTCGCTTGGTGAACGTATTTCCACTGAATTGGGACGCGGCCTGCTTGACCAAGTTTATATCAAGGGTAAAGGGGGCTACGTTATTCTGATGTCAGTCGGCGATGAGGCTGTATTGACCACGTTGGTTCGTGAGGGCGCAAAGCTAGGTCTTATCTTCCTCGATATGCGTCGTACTGCTGACGACCTAGAAAAACTCGTCTAACTCGAAGTCCGGGTTGGTAGCTCGGTGCGAGTACCAACTATTATCTGAAGCGCAGATTGGCGGGAGAGACCTGCATTCCCGCCGATCTTTTTGTTTTGTATAGGTAGGTGTTGCAATGCCAAAACCAAAGTATATCTTCTGTACAGGTGGGGTGGTAAGCTCGGTCGGGAAGGGTGTGACTGCCGCTGCGATTGGACGTATTTTGAAGTCACGGGGATTGAAAGTTGCAATTCAGAAATTAGACCCGTACTTGAATGTTGATCCCGGTACCATGAGTCCCTACCAACATGGCGAGGTTTTTGTCACGGCGGATGGTGCGGAAACCGATCTCGACCTCGGTCATTATGAGCGTTTCATTGATGAGAATCTTGACCAAAATTGTAATGTGACGGCGGGTAAGGTTTACAGTACCGTTATCGACAAAGAGCGGCGTGGTGATTATCTGGGTGGGACAATTCAGGTTATTCCGCATATTACCAGTGAGATCAAGCGACGCATCGGGCTGGTTGGCAAAGAGAACAGCGCTGATGTGGTGATTGTGGAAGTCGGCGGTACGGTTGGCGACATTGAAAGTTTGCCGTTCTTGGAAGCCATACGCCAGCTTCGTAATAATCTAGCACGAAATGACTCGCTATCGGTGCATGTGACGTTTTTGCCGTACATTGGCGCGACCGATGAACTCAAGACAAAACCGACGCAGCACAGTGTTCGGGATTTGCGTGGAATCGGTATTCAGCCGCAGGTGATTATCTTACGTACCGATCATCCCGTGAGCAAAGATACGACGGATAAAGTCGCCTTGTTTTGCGATGTGGAACCGGAAGCCGTTATTCCGCTGCTCACTACCGATCTGCTTTACGAAGTGCCATTGACGTTGGAAGACGCTGGTTTGGGAGAGTATCTGGTAGAGCAGTTGCAGCTCGAAACTCCAAAACCATCGTTGGGTGAGTGGCGCGGCATGACGAAACGTATGCGTGCGGCACAAAAGCCTGTTACGATTGGCGTGGTCGGTAAGTATGTAGAACTTCATGATGCTTATATGAGCGTGAAGGAAGCCTTATTCCACGCATCAACAGCGCAAGATGTGAAACTGCAAATCGAGTGGATTTATTCCGGTGATCTGGAAAAAGAGAAGAGCTGGGATAAACTCGAAGCTGTAGACGGAATCGTTGTGCCGGGTGGGTTTGGACATCGCGGGGTTGAGGGGAAAATTTTGGCGGCACGGCTTGCGCGTGAGCATAAAATTCCTTATTTGGGGTTGTGCCTCGGAATGCAAGCGATGTGTATTGAATTTGCGCGAAACGTTCTCGACTTGGAAAATGCCAATAGTTCCGAGTTTGAAGTCAATGAACATGCAGTCATTGATTTGATGTTGGAACAACGGGGCATTACCGAGATGGGCGGGACGATGCGTCTGGGACTGTACCCATGCCATATAATCCCCGGTACGGCTGCCGCCCGTGCTTATCATAATGCAGAAGTGATCGAAGAACGGCATCGTCACCGTTTCGAGTTTAATAACCGTTATCGTGAAGCCTTTGAAGATCACGGTATGGTATTCTCCGGTTTGAGTCCAGACGGACAATTGGTGGAAATTTCGGAGCTTAAAGACCATCCGTTTATGGTCGGCAGCCAATTCCACCCCGAATTTTTGAGCCGCCCCGATAAGGCACACCCTTTATTTGCCGAATTCATCAAGGCCGCGTTGACTTATCATCAACGGCCACAACTGGCAAGCCCAACGGGTTTGTCGGTAAACGGACATCAGACTGAATCCAAGGAATAAGGCTGGACGGGAAGTTGCAATGACAATCGAAAGTTTTGTGCGGGCGATGCCAAAAGTTGAAGTTAATCTTCATCTAGAAGGCGCAATTGATTATAAGATGCTGGTCATCATTGCTGAGCAAAATGATGTACCACTGCTTACGAAACCGAATAAGGCATTACTCAGCTTGTTGAGTAAACCTGATTTCACTCAATTAGACGATTTACTACGGCGTACCGGTAAATGGTTGCAGCAACCTGAAGATTTTACGCGGGTGGTGTATGAACTCGGCGTATCACTGGTGAAGCAGAATGTTCGCTATGCCGAAATTGGTATTGCGCCTTCTTTATATGCTGAAAACGGCATGACATTTGAGCAGTTACTGACGGCTTTAAATGATGGACGAACACGTCTAGAACGCGCATGGAATATACAAATTCGATGGGTTTTAAATGTCTTTCGAGATGAACCCCGCAAACTGGATGATATTGTTCGTTGGGCATCGAGCACGGCGGCAATCAAAGGCGGAGTTGTTGGTATCGGGTTAATTGGACGTGAGGTTCGTGGGTGGGTTGAGGAATTTGAGCGCCCGTTCCGCACCGCGCAAAAGAAGGATTTGTCGCGCAGTGTCGAGGTTTTGGACAACCAGAACGATATTCAGCACATTTTAAAAGAATATGCACCAGAGCGCATCATTTGCTCGTCTGCTATTGCTGAAAATGATGAGACCATGCGCTATGCTAGTGATAAAAAGGCTGTGCTTGATGTGTCTATGGCACACAGTATTGCTACCGGAAAAGTCGCTTCATATGCAGCTTTTCCTCTAAAGCGTTTGGTTGATGATGGTGCAGTGGTCAGTCTTGGCTCAGGCTTGCCAAGTTTGTATCATTCGACCTTGCTGCAAGAGTACCTAGCTGCTATACAACAGATCGGACTTTCAATCAGCGAACTTGAGACAATCAGCTTGAATGCTATTGGAGCAAGTTTTATGGCAGATGAAAGTAAAGCTACAACGACAGCGGATTTTAAAGTCCAATATGCTCAATTGCGTGCAGAGCATGATGTAGTGGCTGATAAAGCGCTTTAACTAACGACAGATAGAACTTGTTCAAAAGAAAATCGTCGGCACATTGGCCGACGATTTTTTATTGGGAAGGGGCAGGATTCTTAAAATCGACAAACCGATAGCCGATTCCGCGTTCGGTGATAATGTACTTCGGATTCGCAGGGTCTTCTTCGATTTTCTCGCGAAGGTAATTCACATAGAGACGAACATAGTGCGCTTCGTCGCGATATTCATATCCCCAAACCTTTGCGAGAATCTGGTCATGTGGAACAGTCCAACCAGCATTTTCGATAAGGTGATACAGCAGACGGTACTCGGTAGGGCGCAGCTTGATATGCTCACCGTTAACAATGACTTCGCGCCGATTAAAGTCCACGCTCAGGCGATCATCAATTTTGAGAACGGCCAGTTCAGGTGTGCTGGATGGAATTGAAGCACGGCGTAGAACGGCTTTGATGCGGCTTGAGAGTTCACGTGGGCCAAAGGGCTTGGTGATGTAATCATCGGCACCCAGTTCGAGGCCGTAGACACGGTCATTTTCTTCACCTTTTGCAGTGAGCATAATGACGGGAATACTCGAAAATTCGCGTAACATTCGCAGCGTTTCGTAACCATCCAGCTCCGGCATCATGACATCAAGCAAGACAAGATCAGGCAGTTTGGTGCGGATTGCTTCCAAAGCCTCAAGCCCATTGTGTGCTTCAATGACTTGATGACCTTCGAGTTCGAGGTTCATGCGGATGAACCCAATCATACGAGGTTCATCGTCAACGACAAGAATTCGCTTACTATCACGCTGGTTCGTTTTGGGTAACCTAGTTGTCATCTTTTCCATTTCAGTTAGGACCGATTAATCATTACGCCAAAGCTGCGGGAACTCATCCTGAGCATTGCTGTTGGGCATGATCTGAATAAAGTTGATGCGTGACCAAGGTAATATCACAGTAGTCACGCCTTCGTCAAGCCATTCTACCTCACGATCTTTGCGGTCACGAGGGTTACGCCCCATAACCGTAATATGGGTAGGATTTGGAAGCTCTTCGACATCAATTTTGACGGGTTCACTGTTAGAAATATGCACGAGTAGTGTAATCATAGTTTGTCTCTCAAAACGCTCCGTTATTCCGTTATTTAAAATAGACGTGCGCGACCAACTTGCCGAGTCGGATTTCGTCTCCATCACGCAAGATACGCGGCTGGTCAGGTACAAGCCGTTGACCGTTCAAATGTGTACCGTTTGCACTGCCCATATCGACTAGAGTTAGGGTGTCTTCGCTGCGACACACCGCAGCATGAATACGGGAAACCCCTTTTTCGAGCGCGCCAAATGGAGTTAAATCCAAGTCTGGTTTGGTGCTGCTTGTGTTGTCCGCGCGGCCCACGACAAGCTTTTCACTTGGTTTGAGGATGATAGGTTCGGTAGCATCACGAATGTGAATAATGATTAACGCGTCGTGACCGAAACGTGCAGTCCCCCAAGTTACTTTTGCAGCTAAATCCGCTACCGATTGGTCAAATC
This sequence comes from Anaerolineae bacterium, assembly GCA_013821665.1. Taxonomy (GTDB): domain Bacteria; phylum Chloroflexota; class Anaerolineae; order Aggregatilineales; family Phototrophicaceae; genus CFX2. The sequence goes on along the minus strand of JACDGI010000449.1, from coordinate 906 downwards.
GTTTAGTTGGTGATACGGTAATCGTGCGTTCTGCAATAGCATGGAGATTTTGCCCACATTCTTCACAGAATAGTTCTCCTTCACGATTTTGGTGGCTACAATACTGACAGGCAATCATTCAGCTTTGTCCTCAGACGATCCTAACAATAGAAATCGGGTTTGATATTTAAGCGTTTTGCGACCCTGATCGGATAAATTACTGGTATGCGCGACACGATGTGCCTCGGCGCGGGCTTCGTGCGCGAGACTTTCTTCCCCAATGGCAAGCAGACGTGTAGCCAGATTTTCGAGGCGACGAGTTGCTTCTTGAATATCGCCTGTTGCTAACGCTTCTTGAGCGCGCTCTTGCATTCGGTAGAGTGTGAGCTTGCCAAGCGCATCTAAGATGGCAACGGGTGGTTCTTCCGCAGAAGGTTGATCCGTGACTTCGAGTGAAATATCGCTGAGTGCTTGAAATTGCTGCTGCTGATTCGAAAGAATGTCACCGTAAACAACCAAGCGTGCAACCGAACGAAAGCCAATGGGCATATTTGCCGGTAATTGAAACTGGAGCAAAACAGAGATGAGCCGTGTCGCCTGTAAGCTGCCTAATTGAATAGTGCTTTCATTGGTAGGGAGCGGTTGTGGGTGAGGGGCTAACCTAAAAGCAGATTCAATCTTAACATCGGGGTCAGTGGCTACGGACATTCGAACACGTTCCGCAAAGGCGTTACTCAAATTGCGGACATGATCGTTTAGAAACTGAACCACAGCATTAGCGGTGTTAATGTATGAGGATGGGCCACCGGTGCTGGAAGCAAGTTCATCCAGAAACTCATCATTCCATTCTTGGCCTAAGCCCATTGCACTTATTGAAATGCCCAGTCCCGATGCTTCACGGGCTAAGTCCAGACACTTCTCCTGATC
>JACDGI010000448.1 GCA_013821665.1 Anaerolineae bacterium | reverse complement strand
GTTGCAGCTAGCCCCAGCACCATCAATACCGATTGCACTGGAATGACCAGCAAATTCACTGCCAGCGAAACCACCGATAGGTTACCGAAGTACAGCACAATTAGCGGCAGCGATAGTGTTTGGGCGGCGATGCTGACAATAATTGGTTCGCCAAGAAAGTCGCCTACACGCTGCGCTGTCTTACGTGGAAACACGCGTGACAACAACGCATTGAAATAGTCGGTCAACGGGTTCGCAAACAGCGCCAGACCCAATGTAGCAAATAGGCTCAACTGGAAACCAACATCCCACAGTACACTTGGATTTTGCAGCGATAGCAGCACCGCTACAAAAGCCAACGATGTAGGCACATAACTTTTACGTCTGATGAGCGCACCGATTACCAGCATACTGCTCATGATGGCCGCCCGTACCACCGATGGCGATGCGCCAACCAATATGGTGTAAATAAGTATGACCGTCAGACCGATGACCGCCGCCAATCGAGGACGAACACGGAAGCGCTCCAACAAGCCCATCACCACGCCGCTCAACACAGCCATGTTGAAGCCGCTAATGGCGATGATATGCGACGCGCCAACAATGCTAAAAGCATTCGATATTTCCGGTGCGAGTCCCCGCGCATCGCCCAACAAAATACCAGTCAGCAAACCCGCGCTCGGCTCAGGCAAACTCCGGCTGATCAATTCTCGCGCGTGATCTTTAAACGCCAACAGCATCCGCAGCAGTGCATTGCCCTCACCACTGTCTTTAACCTCAACCGACGCATCCGGCATAATACTAAAGACACCGCTGCGTGCCAGATAATCTCGATAAGAAAAAGCGTCCGAAACCGAGGGGATAACCAGCAATCCAGTAGCTGTAATGCGGTCGCCATATTGCACCGCCGCACTGGCAGGTGCTTGCACCAATACTAAACCGCTGGAGGCCACAGTCTGTCCGATACGTGTGACACTTTGGACCTCAAGCCGAATATCAACGCGGTCATCGCGTACATCAGGCTCGGTTGAGACCACGCCTTCAACCGTTAAACCGCCGAGATTGTTATATTGGGCAATATCGCTGCTCTGGGGAACAAAACTGTAACGCAAGCCGCCAAGTGCAAACGCCAGCAGCGCCAGCGTCCAATTGCGATAGCTCACGCGCGACCACATCAATCCCAGCACAAGGACCGCAAGGCCGGACAAAATCAACCACGGCACAGCCGCGTGAAGACCTGTCCCCGCTGCCAGAACGATTCCTGCTGCCCAGCCCAGTGCAATAGCGATCAGTCGCATGAGTCACATCATCAACAGAAAAGAAAAAAGGGTATCGTGGATACCCTCAAACGTTGGCTATTAAAAAGTGTTTACTGCTCTTCTTTGCGAACTTCGATTTGTTGGCGCATTGCGACCGGGAACTGAGCCGGAGGCATCGGTTGTACCGCGCCAGCCGTGTTAACCTCATTAATGCCATTGCGGACGACATTCAAGGCCTTCGCCAATTGTTGTTCCAGTCTCGCCAGAGTATCAGCTACATACTTATCGGCACCAGCCACAACTTCTTCCGCTTCTTGCTTGGCTTGTTCAACGATATTGGCAGCGCGACTCTGTGCGGCTTGTACAGTCGCCTCGCGATCCATCAGTTGCACACCCTGTTCGCGTGCAGCTTGGATCAATCGCGCGGCCTCTTCATTGGCCTGTGCCAAAATACGGTCACGCTGGGACAGTACGCGCGAGGCTTTTTCGATCTCTTCCGGGATCGAAATACGCATCTGGTCAATCAGTTCCAGTGCGCGTTCCTCGTCAATCATGGTGAACTTACTGAAGGGCATGTGCCGTCCTTCATCCACCAAATCTTCAAGCCGGTCTACAAGATGCTGAATGTCCATTTGGCTACCCTCTCAATTTCCGTTAATCCCGAATGCTAATGTTGTATCCGGGGCTGCTCTGATCCATGTTGAGTTCGGCAAAACGCTTTTTCAACGCTTCCACCACAAAATCAGGTGTCATCCCCGAAACATCACCCCCCAGTTCCGCAATTTCCCGAATGGTGCTGGAACTGATGTAAAGATGCTTCTCATCGGTCATCATGGCAATGGTTTCAATTTCCGGTGCCAATTTGCGGTTGGCAAGTCCCATACGGAACTCAAGTTCGAAATCTGAAAAAACTCGTAACCCGCGAATTAAAGCCATCGCGCCGATTTCCTTGGCGTAGTTGACGGTCAACACCGAATACTTCGCCACTTGAATATTACCATGATCTTTAAAAGCGCGCTGTGCAAACGCGACCCGTTCATCAACCGTAAACAAAACATTCTTTTTGGGCTTGTCGTAAATTGCGACAATGACCTCATCAAATATTTTAGCCGCACGTACCGCTACGTCAATATGACCATAGTGTATGGGGTCGAGCGATGCCGGATAAACAACTTTACGCATTAAGTTTGACCTAGTCATAATGTCTACAGAGTATGGTGTCGGATTTCGCACCACACTCTATATAACTTTATATCTTGTTAACTAATTCATGCTTAACTAACATCGCTGCGCTCATTATGCAGCATCACCACACGCTGCGCCAGCAAACGATGCTCTTCCTGCACAAAATTCGGATCTTCTTCATAAATGGTACGCGCCTCGCGCTGTGCCATCTCCACCAACTGCGGAGTCATCTGCTCAGCCAACTGCATTTTATTGCCACCGCTCTGGCGAGTACCAATCAAATCCCCTGCCCCGCGCAGCCGCCAATCCATCTCCGCCAGTTTGAAGCCGTCGTTGGTGTCTTCCATCGCTTGCAGCCGCATCTTAGCTTCTTCGGAATTGGTATCCGCCAGCAATAAGCAGTACGACGCATGTTCACCGCGTCCCACACGTCCGCGAAATTGATGGAGCTGCGACAGACCGAAGCGGTTCGCGCCCTCAATCACCATCACCGAGGCATTCGGCACATTCACGCCGACTTCCGCAACAGAGGTTGTCACGAGCACATCATACGTGCCGTTAGCGAAGGCTTCCATTGCTTCGTCTTTCTCGGCTGGTCGCATCCGTCCATGCAGCAAACCAACCTTAAACTTGTAGAAAACCTGCGTCAAACGTTCATAGGCTTCCACTGCCGCAGGTGCTTCAATCTTCTCAGAAGCTTCCACCAGCGGATGCACCACGAACGCCTGACGACCTTCGCTAAGCTGCTTGATAATGAAGTTATTGACCTGCTCACGGGCCACCGGCTGCACCACTTTGGTCTGGATCGGGATACGACCCGGCGGCATCTCGTCGATAATCGACAGGTCGAGATCGGCGTGAATGGTCAGTGCCAATGTGCGCGGGATTGGTGTAGCGGTCATCACCAGCAAATGCGGGTTCGTGCCCTTGCCACGTAAGGCTTTGCGCTGCTCCACACCGAAGCGATGCTGTTCATCAATAATCGCCACGGCTAAATCTTTAAACTCGACACCTTCTTGAATCAGTGCATGGGTTCCAATAACAACATCAATCGAACCGTCACTGATCCCGCGATAAATTGATTGACGATCACTGTTGCTAATCGCTCCCGTCAACAAAGCAACGACTGGCTTGCGACCATCGGGCATCTTATCCAGCGTCGCGCCAGTGCTGCGATAGTGCTGCTCCGCTAGAATGCTGGTTGGCACCATCAAGGCGGCTTGCTTGCCCTGCGATAACGCCATCGCGATCACCACAGTGGCGACTGCCGTTTTACCCGAACCGACATCCCCTTGCAGCAAGCGGTTCATCGGACGGGTCAACTTGACATCACGCCGTACATCCTCAATTGCCTTGCGTTGTGCGCCAGTCAGCGGATAGGGGAAAACGGCTTGCATAAATTCATCTAAATACTCATCGCTGACATCCAGCGGTATGGCAGGGGTTGATTGCCATTCACGCCGGTTGCCCAACATCGCCAATTGCAGCGTCAGCAGTTCATCAAAGATCAACCGCTTACGCGCCAATTCCAGATGATCCCAACCTTCGGGGAAGTGAACATTCTTAATCGCCCAACCCAGATCACCGAGTTCAGTACGTTCCAGTGTCCCTTCAGGAACATAATCGGGGATACGCTCTGACCAGTAATCAATCGCACTCTTCATCAGCTTGCGCAGTGAACGTCCGCTTAAGCCTTCGGTCAATGGGTAAACCGGCACGATTCCGACAGTATGTAGATTTTCTGTTTCCAGCGGTTCCCATTCAGGATTGGTCATCTGCACCTGACGACCAAAGATGGTAACAACGCCGCTCACGACGAGTTGTTGTCCTTTTTTCACCTGCCGGATCATGAAATGTCTGCCGAAGAAGGTCACACCCATACGGGCAGTACCATCATCCAATATCATGAAAAAATCTTTGCGGTTGCCGCGCCCGATGCGGATTTCGCTGTGGATAACCGTACCCACAACTGTTACTAATTTATCGGGGTCAGGCACCAGTTTGGCAATGGTTTGCAGATTGGTGTAATCGTCGTAGCGGCGTGGCAAGAAATAAAGCATGTCGCCCACGGTATTGATGCCCAACTTTTCCAGCATCTTTGCCATGCCCGGCCCTACACCACGCAGCACAGTTACCGGCTGCTTGAGTCCCCGCAGCAGATCGCTCGCTTCTTCGGCGGAAATCTTAGGCCGTGGACGGCGAGGCACACGCGCCAATCGCGGCATCGGCGCAATATCCAATTCAGCTTGTTGTCCACGTCCCCCGCGTGAGCGTACCGGCGCGTCATAGCTGTCATAGCTCATGTCGTCGCCGCGCTCGCGGAACATCTCGCCACCGCCCTCATCACCATCGTCGTCGTCATTATCACGAGAAGGTCTTTGCGGCTTACGGTTATTCTGATTGTTCTGTGGACGGTTTTGCTGTCCTTGCGGCTGTTGATGCTGCGGCCTCGGACGATCTGGCCGTTCATAACGGGGCTGCTGTTGCTGTTCAGGTGGTGGCGCTTGCACGTCCCGCTGTTCGCCTTGTGGCTTTTCGGCTTTGGTCGCTTCCGGCTGACGGCGATCATCACGGCGCGGACGTTGGTCGTGCCGTTCTTCACGGGGTGCAGGCGGATTTTGAGGCTGTTGAGGTGCGGCTGACGCTTCAGGAGGCGCGGCCCTCGACTCAGCCGCTGGTTCGGGCGACGGTGGAGGTGGTGCGGCAGGCGCACGGAACTCCGGCGGTGCTGGCACGCGTCCTGTGATCCGATCCAGCATATAGGCGATGCCAATAACACGATCAGCTTTGGCCTCAATATGCTCATATTGGTGCAGCAAACCCGTCAATTCGTCAACCAGCAAATGATGCTCCGGTTTACGCGCTTGCGTATGGGCATCCTGTGACCATTTTTCGCTAAAAGCCGCCAACCCACCAATCACGGCGGTATTTTTACAGCCCTGTTCGCGCTCCAGCTTTAGAATCTTAACCAGTGTTTCCAGTGCTGATGGCATATCGCGTCTATTGTCTCCAAGCTTTACTAAGGGTGATAACACCCAGTGCTTTCGGGCCAACATGAGTGCCCAACACCGGCGTTACATTAATAATATAAGTCTCTGCGGGTACAGCGCTACCCAGTTGCCGCTTCATATCCTGCGCCCCTTCAGGGTTATTGGTGTGCAGGAGCGCCAGCCGGTCAAGCGGAGCCTGTTCGAGCGCCAGTTCCACCATCTTTTCGACGGCTTTGCCAAAGGTGCGAACACGCGCCGTTGATTCTACCACACCATCTGTCAGCGACACGATAGGTTTAATCTGCAAAAGTGTCGCCGCCCCTGCTGCCGCCCAACCCACACGTCCACTGCGCCGTAAATACATCATCGACTCTGGCGCGGCATACAACCTGATATTCTTTCGCGCTCGTGCGATGGCATCCACTACCGCTGCGACATCACCCGTTTCTGCTGCAACTTCCGCCCCAACCAGTACCTGAAAGCCCATCGCCATTGTCGTGCTGCCGCTGTCAATTAGCGTGTACTTATCCGGCGGCAAAGTGCTGGCCCCCAACCGAAAAGCGTTATAAATCCCGCTTAATTTCTCCGGCACGGTGAGCATCACCACATGATCACACTCAGCCGCCACTTTGGTAATGATCGCCTCGGTCAAACCCGGTGCTGGAGCGGAAGTTGATGGCTGCGAAGTCATCGATGCCAATTGGTCGTAATATGCGACGCGGTCAAGTTCCTTGCCATCGTCTGCATAACTCCCGCCGCCATAATTCACGAAAGCGGGAATAATCGCGATATTCCACTTTTGCAAAACATCGGGCGGTATATCGCACGTACTATCAGCAATAAAACGTATTTTTTTAAAAGTCATCGTCCGAATCATCCATTTCTTTTTCAAGAATGACCACGCCGGTTGCATCCGTACCGATGAGAGCCGCCAACGACGTACCATACAGAGCGTGTGGGAAGAACTGGCCGGGAAAATCCACCGACAGCCGGTCTTGAATCATCCTTGCCTGTTCGCTCATATAACTTTTATGCTGCAAAATGACCACATCTTCCAAATCAGCGAACTCGGTCACGAACTCCACCATGCGTTCGACTGCTTGCGACCGCGTCCGCACCTTCTCCACCAGCAGCATTTTCCCATGTTCGACACTTAAAAAGGGCTTGATCCCCAACATGTTACTCAGGACGCTGTGCGAGGCACTCATAATTTTATTTTGCTGCAAATAATTCACGGACTCCGAATAATACACCGAGTAGATCCGCTCGACCGCTCCGCGAATTGACCGCACCATATCATCCAATGTCGGCTGTTGCTGGATAGCCTTCAAAGCCGCCTTCACCAACATACCCTGCCCCGCACACAGATATTGCGAGTCGATGACCGCAAT
>JACDGI010000447.1 GCA_013821665.1 Anaerolineae bacterium | reverse complement strand
GGGTTCATTTTCGCGATGTCGATGATGTTGTCGTAAGCAGGTTTCGTCTCGATATTACGCTTTCGCTCGTATTCGCTGAGCGCGCCCTCAATTGGCTGTCGTCCACTGAAGCCCTCGTCCAACGCCTCAGCTAAGCGATCCGCATCGAGGAAAGCATCACCAATGCCGTGTCCTGAAAGTGGGTCTTTGACGAAACCGGCATCACCTACCAACGCCCAACCAGCCCCATAGGGTCGGCGATAAAAATTAGGCAGATCAGCCGATCCCATAAGTCGCTCGGACTGCTTGCCTTGACGCACCCGTGCAGCCAGATCAGGTACAAGCTCAAGCGCTGCCATATAGCTGCCTTCCACATCAGCACGGATGGCATTGAATTCGGCAATTGGTGCGCCCACATAAATCATCGTCTGACCGTTATTGGTCGGCCAGCAGCCGATACTGCGTTTGCCCCGGCTGTAGATTTCACCACCGCCACCCTTGCGCGGCACACCCTCCCAATAACCGAAATAAGCGCAGGTCAACACCGGTGCTTCATTGTACTTAGGTGCATTCACTGCTTTGGCGACCATCGAATGTTTACCATCCGCGCCGATGATGATCCGCGCGTGTTCGGTCACCGTTTCGCCATTTTTCGAGTGCCCACGAATACCTGTTACACGCCCATCTTCCCACACCAGTTCTTCGGTGATAAAACCTTCGCGCAGTTCCGCCCCTGCCGCCACCGCTGCCTTGACCAAAATGGGATCAAGCAAATAGCGTCGCGGCCCGATGATGGTGTTGATGCCTTCGAGTGCCAGATAATCGGTCTCCAGCGTAATCCCCGCGAATTCGAAATGGATATGGTTGGCTTGGCCGGGATTAGTTGCCAGCACTTCATCCAGCAATCCCCAGCGCTTGAGCGCGACCACACCCGGTATTTGAATCATGTTGCTGGACAGGGTATCACTCGGAAACGTCGCCCGATCCACCAACAAAACGCGATACCCCTTACGCGCCAGCAGCATAGCAGTAGGGGCACCCGCCACTCTTGCCCCGATAATTATTGCATCGTACATGGTATAATCTCCTTCACGTCCGCACTTTACACGGTGTCAATTTACATCGTGTAAAGCATATGATAAACTTTACACCATGTCAAGTCCTTCACTTTCGACGCATGACCGTATTCTGGAAACCACATGGCACTTGATGGAAAAAAATCGAGGGCAAGGGGTGGATATTGCTGACATTGCCAAAGCCGCGGGTGTATCGCGCCAATCAGTCTATCTGCACTTCAAGTCACGCACCGAACTCCTGATCGCTACCACCCGTTATCTTGATACTACCCTTCAATTTAACGAACGGATTCAACGCGCCTGCGAGGGTGCCGACGGCATCTTGTCGTTAGAAGAATTTGTTGAGGTATGGGGTGGCTACATTCCTGAAATTTATGGTCTCGCCAGAGCCTTACTTTATGCTCGTGAAACCGATATCGATGCTGCGGCTGCGTGGGATAATCGCATGAAGGATACGCAAAACGGCCTACAACGGATTCTGGGGCAGGTCGAACAGGACGGCCAACTTGCGCCGGATTGGTCACTTGATGAGGCGGTTGATTATGCGTGGGCGATGGTTTCGATACGCATGTGGGAAAACCTGACCATCGAGCGCGGCTGGACACAGCAGCAGTACATCGCCCGCACCCAACAAACCCTCAAACGGATGCTCTTGAGACTAACCTAATCACTTCAGGGTGCAATTTATGTCAGTTGCATATATCACCCACTAAATAGATAATTTAGGCGGAGCATTTAAATTTTCGTCTATCAATGCTAGTGTGCATCAATGAAATTTTTCGTGAGCTATTCGCGCAGCGTCAAAGCAGAAGTGGGTGCAGTTATCAAACTGCTACGAGCGGCAGGGCATGAGGTGTGGTGGGACGGGGATATTCCCACGATTGCTGATTGGTGGGCGACCATTCTTGAAAATATTGAACACGCCGAGATCATGTTGTTCATGGTGTCTGAAAAATCGGTGCAATCCCCTTATTGCCTTGAAGAACTGCGTTATGGCATCAAACTTAACCGACCTGTACTGCCTTTCATCTTGGATAATCGTACCAAATATTCGATACCACCCGAATTTGGACGGCGACAATGGTATGTCCATGATAGCGATCCTGCTAATATGCTCAGTCAGATTGTTCGGGACTGCTCCAAGATTCCGTGGGAGCAACACCAACCACGTTCTGCGCCACGTCCCCCCGAACCTAATAGCGGCAGCGGAACATTAACTAAGCAATTTCAGCAAGCGGTGAGTTTAGCGGAAGCGGGTCAGTTCGCCGAAGCAATAAGTCGTTTTAACAATGTCTCTAGTCTTGATTATGCCGAATGGGGTGCAGATTGCGACCGTTGGATCAGGCGTGTAGAAAGTTATGCAGAGATCGCTGATCTGACCGATCATAAAGCAACATTGGCACGAGCCAATGCAAAATGGAATATCTTGTTACGTGATGACTCTGAAGCAGTCGATTTTGATCCTCTTCTTGTATATGATAAATTGAATGATTATTTGACAAATACTAATAGCCTCCCGCCTAAGTCTGTTTTGCGATCCACCAAACCCTCCAGCTTCTCCGTAATGCCTCAACCTTTCGCATGGATCGACATCCCCAGCAAAGGCTACAGCATCGCCAAGTACCCTATCACTAACGCTCAATATTCAAAGTTCATTGATGCAAACGGTTATAACAATCGCAAATGGTGGACGGACGTTGGCTGGAAAGTTTGTCAGGAAGGATGGCATTACGATGGGGATTGGAAACCTTCTGGCAATGCTTGGGCAGAACCGCGTTACTGGAAAGATACTAAGTGGAACGGCGGAGAACAACCAGTAGTAGGAGTATCGTGGTATGAGGCTGTTGCTTTTTGTTTTTGGCTGACGGACATAACCGGGGAGAAAATCATCTTGCCCACTGAAGAACAGTGGCAATATGCTGCACAAGGCGATCACGGCGTAACTTACCCATGGGGTAGCGATTGGGATTGTAAACGATGCAACAATTCCGTAAGACCCTGCGGCAGCAATGTGACGACTCCTGTACGCCAATATGAAGGCAAGGGCGACAGTCCTTTTGGCATCGTTGATATGGTAGGCAATGTTTGGGAATGGTGCTTAACTGATTACGAGCAAAAGACGAATGATGTTCGTAGTGCCTCTAATAGTCGCGTTTTGCGTGGTGGTTCTTGGTTCGACGGCAATTCAGACGACTTCCGTTGCGACCACCGTCGCGGAAACGATCCTATAGGGTGGGACTTTGACCACTTAAGTTTTCGTGTTTCTCGTTCTTAGTATTCTGATTTCTTAAACCACTCTGCGTCTCTGCGGTTCAACTGTCTTAGGTTTATTATTCCCTACGTTTAAATTTACAAACCCACTCTACCGAATTCCAACCATCTACCAACCCGCTTAACACTCCCGCTCCCTCAAAATGGTTAGTGCCAAGCCCGCCAAAGAGTTACAAAATGTTCTTCCAAAATGTAACCCATTCATCCCGCCTTTGTTTTAAAATGGTCTGTGGGGTGTTGTGTATCTGTCTTATCCAGTGCGCTTCAGCGCCCTTTGTTCACTCAGGCAGAGGCTTGAGCCTCTGACGACATTGCTCTCCAACACACACCCAAAGCACCCTGTTGTTTGGCGAAGTTGGCGGCGACAATCCCCTTCGCCAAAATCGCCAAAAATCCGAACCGTTTTAGCCGAGAAAGTGTGTTGCATGGCATGTCAAAAGCGCAATTTGACATTGAAATTGCCAAAATTGCCGCCAAGTTTGCCAACGGTGACTTTGCTAATCAACGAGCATACACCACCAACGCCCACAGCAAAGCCAGCAGTGTCAGCAGTTGCAAAATGGCTCGAATAGTCTGCCAGCGCTCAAACCGATTAAAGATCGCCGTCAATGCCGCTTCATCATTTTCGTGGTGACGTTGACTAAACATTGTCGGTGCAGCTTGGGTGGTCGCTAAGGTGTGCAGTATCGACAGAACGCCAGCGATATAAATGGGAAGTGCATACGGCAAATAAGTGTGTTGAGAAAATACGGCTATCGCTGCTGTCAATGTCAGCAAAGCCGACCCGATACCAATAATGGCGTACCAAACGATACCGTTCCCCAAATCACTGGCCTTCGCATAAGCCGAATAAGCGATCACCCCTATCCGATGCCTTGCCGGTAACTGCTTAATCGATTGGTCGAGGCTGGCTCCCACCAGAATGCCGTTAAATGCCACCGCTGCCAGAATCAGGAGGAAGGGATGTCAGACATCGTCCGGTTCCTTTCAAAATCCGTTGAACAAAAGCCTACTTTTGCAGCAATTATAGCAGCGGCGGCCCTCACCTCCGCTGCTGCAATAAAACACTTTGCGTCCTTGCGACATTGCGCCTTTGCGTTTAATTCTTCTCTGCATTCGCCTTTGCATGTTCGGCGGCTTCCTCCCGTCCATCCGCTGCAACGACACTGCCAAAAGTGCAGCGGCGGCATTCTCCCTCACATCCGCTGCACTGGCGGTATCAGCCGAGCCAGCCGCCATGCAAAAGTGTCAATTCGGCGGATTGCTCCCTCACATCCGCCTGCCAATTCGGCGGACTTATGGCATTTTGTGTCATTTCTGCCATAACAACTTTTCATCTTTGCTTAAACGCTGACGACTGGAGACTAACGACTGATGACTAATAAAAAAGCGAGAACATTTCTGCCCTCGCTCTTTCTTGAAACTTGTAGCTTGCCGCTTACAACTATGTAATCGGCACCATATGGATGATGGTCACGCCACCGCCGCCTTCTTTGGGCATGGCTTCCGTCACCTTACTCACCAGTGGATGATGATCGACCCGTTCGCGAACCGCCTTCTTGAGTGCGCCCGTTCCCTTGCCGTGGATAATCCGCGCGAAGGGCAAGCCGCTCATATAAGCCGCGTCCACATAGGTTTCCAAACGCTTAAGCGCTTCGTCCACTCGCTCGCCGCGCAAATCCAATTCCAACCCCGGCGATTGTCCGCGTGGGGCAATTGGATCAGGTGACTTCTCATACACGCGCTGGTGTCCGCGTTTGATCTCGCGCTTCTCGCTGCGTGTCCGGTGCGCGATTTCGTCCATCGCCGCCCGTACCCGCAGTGTACCAACCTGTATCGTGGCGCTGTTCTGCTCCAACTCGGTAATAACACCCTCGGCGTTCAACTTCGCCAGCCAGACGGTCTCACCTAACTTGGGTGTCCATGTATTCTCGACCACCGTTTCGGCCTCGTTGGGCACGGTTTCTTGGGCATTAGCCGCCAGCGAAGCCGCTTCATCCTGCACCTGCTTCAGCACATCCAAAGGCAGTGAAGCCGAACGCATTTCGTTCCGCAGCCGTTTGACCTCTCGTTGGAAAGTCTTGATTTCTTCGTCGGCCTGTCGCCGCGCCGTGGCTACGATGTTACGCCGTTCGTCTTCGATCTTATCCAAACGTACTTGGAGTTCGGCCTGTTGTTCCTCAACCTCTTCACGCAGCGCGGTTATCAGTGCGCGATCACGCCGGATTTCCTCGCGTGTCCGTTGGATTTCGTCCAGCAAATCGTCGGCTACCAGATTCTCGGTTGTGACCATGCTCCGTGCGTGGTCAATGATCTCGTCGCTCAGGCCCAAACGGGTCGCAATCGCCAGCGCGTTCGAACGTCCCGGCAAGCCGATAATCAGACGATAGGTTGGACGCAGCGTTCCCAGATCAAACTCGACGCTGGCATTCCGAACGCCCGGTGTTTCCACGCCGTAGATTTTCAATTCTGGATGATGTGTCGTCACCACCGTTGTGACCTGTCGCTCCACCAGATGCGTCAGGATGGCCCGTGCTAAGGCTGACCCTTCTGCCGGATCAGTACCCGCGCCCAGTTCGTCCAACAGAACCAGTGATTTGTTATCGCACTCGCGCAAGATGGAAATGGTGTTGGTCATATGCGAGGAGAAGGTACTCAGCGATTGCTCGATGCTCTGTTCATCACCAATGTCTGCATACACGCCATCAAACACGCTCAACTTGGCATCGTCGGCTGGCACTTGTAAGCCGCACTGCGCCATCAACGCCAGCAGGCCAATGGTCTTGATGGCAACCGTTTTACCGCCCGTATTCGGCCCTGTCACCACGAGTATCCATGTGGCCTCATCGAACTCCACATCAATCGGCATCACGTTGCCGGTTAACAGAGGATGTCGCGCGGCTTTCAGGGTAATCGTGCTGCCCGGATGCGCTGGATTATTGGGTCGTGGTCGGAAGGGAAAGAGGATCGGTTCAGTAGCCTTCAACTGCTCGGCATAGTGTGCTTTCGCGAACACCAAATCCAAGTAGCCTAACACTTCCACCGTCCGCACAATCCGATCCGACTCTTCACCGACCTCATTGCTGAGTTCCTGCAAGATGCGCCGGATTTCTTTTTCTTCATTCAGTTGGAGTTCACGGTAGTTGTTGTTCAGTTCCACCGTCGCCAGTGGTTCGATAAACAATGTTGCTCCCGACGAAGATGAGTCATGGACGATACCGGGGATGCGCCCCTTAAACTCGGCCTTGATGGGGATGACATAGCGTCCGTTGCGGGTGGTGATGATCGATTCTTGCAGGAATGGACCGTTGGTGGTCGAGCCGATCAAGCGCATGAGGCGCGTCTGAAGTTTGTCGTAGGCCACCTTCAAATCACGCCGAATAATCGCCAATAGTGGGCTGGCGGTATCCAGCACTTCGCCCTTTTCGTTCAATACCCGCGCAATCGAGTCCTGTAAATCATTACATTCCTCGATCTGCAAAGC
>JACDGI010000446.1 GCA_013821665.1 Anaerolineae bacterium | reverse complement strand
GCACAGCGGGGATTGGGGTTGAAGCCACCACCGTTGCAGTCGCGGATTGGGTCGTCGGAGTCAGGGTTGTGTCCTGCGCGTCCATCACGGAGGCTCGTTGACCGAGTACGCACAGTGTGATCGCAGCCGCCAGCGCCGTTACCATAAATATCGGTAGTCTACGCATTTAAAAACCTTTTCGAAGCATTCAATAAACAAATTGGAAGGGCGCCACAGGTTGTCGCCCTTGCACTTAATTGAGCTTTAGCGCGGCCACGTATAACGTACGGTGTAGGTCAAAACCTTTTCTTCGCCGGGTTGAACCGTCACGCGGAACTCCATACTGGCACTGTCCAGCTTGGTATAAGGATCGCTGCTGTTCAGGATTTCCCAATTGCTCCAGCGGAAAAGATGCTCCGGCACACGCACCTCGACGGCTTGATTTTCCTTACGGTTACGCAGGTGAATCTCGTAGGTTTCTTCGAGGACATTGGTGCCGATGTACTTAAAGTCGGTCTGTGTATGGCTGCCCACCAGATCAAAAGCGTTGCCGAGGAATAACTTCACATTCTCGCCTTTGGGGGTGTGGTCAATCTGGTTCTCACCAATCAGCAGCGCCGAACCATCCACGTCCTGCTGATAGACGCGCACCCGTCCGGCTGGCAGTGCCGCATCCAAATTATTCTCTTTGCCGGTGGTGAATTCCAACCAATTCTGCACATCGGTAATGCCGGTTTGTCCATAATATTGGTCAGTGATGGGGCCAGAGTAGCCGTAATAGGGCGTGCCACCTTCATAAACAAAGAAGGTGTGTGCAGGGATGTTCGTGCCGCTGACGAATTCCACCTGCTTAGTTTCATTGTCGCCCACGGTTACCGGGCGTGAAATTTCATAAAGTTTGTATTCATTGAAGTTGCGTTGTTGGACGGGTGGCGCTGCCGCTGCGTCCGTTGTAGCTTCATTGAGCGCCATGCCGGATGCGAACTGCGCCTGTTGATCCGGCAGACGGTTGACATCACCCGCCACCAATTTGACCTTGGCATCTTTGAAGGCCGCGCCGCTGGTATTGGTCAGCGTTATCCAACCGTTCAAATCAAGTTTGCTGTTGTCATTCGCCAATAAGAAGGTGTAGTCGGCAGTCCAGTTCATGCCGCCTGTGAGATAGGTCAGTTCGACCTGCTGCGAGCCACCTTTGCTGTCTAGCATCCAACGCAGAGTCGGACGTGTGATTAAGCCATCCGGCAGCGCAGGGAATCGCACATCACGGATATTGGTCTGGCTGAGAACCGTCACTTGTCCATCGGCCTGCTTGAGAATAATTTCGCCGTTGCGTCCGCTCAGGAGCTGCCCACTAAATTCGGTGCCATCATTGGTCACAATAT
Source organism: Anaerolineae bacterium (assembly GCA_013821665.1). GTDB lineage: Bacteria > Chloroflexota > Anaerolineae > Aggregatilineales > Phototrophicaceae > CFX2. The sequence continues at coordinate 5,463 of JACDGI010000446.1, read as the reverse complement.
CAATTTGCTGGTCGAGGTAGCGCTCCAATAAGGCGCTGCTGCCCACCAAATCATAGACATAATTTTGTTCCAACACGCTTGTACCTGCCGGATCAGTCAGCGACTTAAAGCTCACCGAGGTCGCGTCAATGCTGGCCGCCACATCGGTGAAGTTCAGTACGCCTACGCCCTTTTGCAGAGTGAAGGTGCGGCGATCTTGTACCAGCGCCGTTCCCTGATTGTAGATGGTCAGGTTAACACCATCCGATTGCGGCACGTCAGTCGCTGGAATAGTGGTTGGCAGTGGCAGAGGTGTCGGGGTGGCGGTCGCGTCCTGTGCCCCAGCCGTACCGACCATTACGCCGGTCAGCATCACACCCGCAGCGATTACACCCATCCATTTGGCTATTTTCATGGCAAGCTCCTTATGCTCTTTTTTCAATACCAATTCGATTATCTCGTACCGTGCTATTCGTTATTTGATTCGCTGTCAGGTGCGTTAACAATAAATCCCAAATGGGTTACACAATCGGCAAGTTCTAGACTTTCACCACGACCACTGTTCCATTGACATCAACGCTGTAAGTGCCGCTGTCGAACGTGCCGTCTAAGGTAATGGTGTCGTTGTAGGGGTTCAACTCCATCGTACACATGACATCTTTGGGCACGATACGGAAGATCTTGATGGTGACCTGATCAGCGGTACGAGTTTGTTGAACCTGCACCGGGAACGTACAGCCGTCCGGTTGGTAACCCATCACATGCAAAGTCACGGTTGCTGGCACGCTGGCGCTGATTTGTGTTTCCACCTTCTCAATGACGGTCAGGCTCTGCTTGCCTTCGACAGCGTCCACAGGCGCGGCTGATTGGGCTTGCGCTTCTACCGGTGCGACGAGTTCCATGCTTGCTGCTGATTGCCGCGCACCCAAGAACGTCAAAAATCCGAACAGCACTGCCACCAACACCGCTGGAAAACAACCCAACATACTACTGCCTGTTTCTTGTGCCATTATGAGCCTCCTTGATGTGTTTTCCTCAGTGTATATGCATAGACGACGAGGCCGCCAATAAGGTTCCCGATTCGATGAACTCGTATCAAATTGAACAAAAAATGAGCAGTGATTGAACTGGATAGTAACCAGCGCATAGATGCATAGTGTAGGCATCGTTTAGCGCGTCACACGTACGTTTTTGAGCGACGGAGGAATGCGATTATTGCGATGAAATAAGGTAACGGATCGTTCATAAGTACAGGGAAAAGTCGCCAACTAAGGCATGATGCAAACTCCGCCTTTGGATGGATGAACGGCTTTTCAAATCGGCCTATAGTGATTTTTGTCAGACGTGACTGGCGCGCCACAACCAGCACCTCACTCAAAAAAATGATGTGGCATCTCCGAAGGAGGAGCTTAAATGAATCAGGCAGCAAAGCAACGGTTATTGAAGTTGGGGACTGTGGCAGTTCTGGGTGTCGGCGTGTTCGCCGCCGGATTGCTCAACCGTCCATCACGCGCATTGGCTCAAGATGTCGTCCACAACACCTATATGGTGATGGCGGGTGGCTTTGCGGCAGGTAATGCTGAAGCCTTAGCCTTTGGCCCATCGAACCTCAAAGTGCATCGTGGCGATACCGTCATGTGGCACATCGCCAGTTTCCACAACGTCCATTTTGAAGACAGCCCAGCCAATCTCATCATTGCGCCTGTCGTCGATGGCAAACCGTTGCCACAGGTTAATCCGGCAGCCGGTTTCCCATCATTTAAGAACGGCGATACCTATAAAGGTGGCGATGCCAACAGCGGTTTGCCTCTTGGCCCCGACGCATCACCCATGTTTTCAATGGTGATTGATCTGCCAGTCGGTACCTACCAATATTTCTGCGATGTCCATGCGGGTATGTCGGGCATCCTTGAAGTGGTTGATGACTCAGTCGCCATTCCCGGCCCGATTGAAGCCAGCGCCGAAGGCCAAACAGAACTCGATGGCAGCCTCATAGCCGCATCAGCCGCCGGACAGCAGTTGGCAGCCACCGCCAAAACCGAAGCCGTTGATGGTGTATTGAACATCACCCTCGGTACGGGCGGCACAGGCCGTGCTTATGTGGGTGCTTTTGCGCCGAGCCTCGGTGTCATCAAAGCCGGTGAAAAAGTCACATGGACGAATCCTGCTGACAGTGCTGAAGTCCACTTTGTGAACGCGCTGCCCTTCGATGCCGCCAAGATTATGGATGTTGTGCCGCAGCCGGGCGCAGACGCTAACCAACCGCCGATTTTAACGGCTGGCCTCGGCTTCCTCGGAACGACTCAGGATGGCGCGACCGTCGGCACTGGTGATAGCTATAACAGCAGCTTTATCACCCCCGGCCAATCGTTCTCGCTGGTCTTCAAAGATGCGGGTGTGTATGCCTACATCTGCCACATCCACCCCGGTATGAATGGTGTGGTCATCGTCCAACCCGCCAGCTAAAGCCGGTTCGACCCATCATAAGGAGCGGACGCTGGTTCCGCTCCTTTACATTCATCGCTATTTCTTGAGTACACCACTCAAAACTCACCGAATTATGAGGTTTGACAAATTAGGGCGGAGAAAGAACCCCCACCCTAACCCTCCCAGCTACCTTGCGCTGCGCTCAGTCGCTGGTCGCCCGCAAGCGATGGAGGGAATAAATCAGGGATACAAACTCCGTGTTTAATAGTTAAAAAGCATAATCCCTCCTGTATCGAAACGTCAATTTAAGCAGTGTTCAGAATTGAGGATCGCAGCATCATGTCAGCATTATCCAGACCCAACAGTGACCAATCATCCTTAGTCATACCCAGCATATTGCTTATTGGTGTGCTGACCGTCCTGTTGGTAGCGCTGCTCACACAAATCCATCCGGCTCACAGCGACAATCATGCTGCCCTATCCGCCCCTGATCCAGCCGCTGTCAGCGCCGGTAAAACCGTGTTTATGAGTGTGTGTGCGACCTGTCATGGTGTCAAAGCCACTGGCATCAAAGGCTTAGGCAAGCCGCTTATTGGCAGCGTGTTCTTTAACGGTCATACCGATGCCGAACTCTTAAAGTTTGTGCAAACAGGCCGCCCTGTGACTGATCCGCTGAATACAACCGGTGTGCCCATGCCCGCTCGTGGTGGTCGTCCCAACTTGACCGATACCGATCTCGCCAATGTGATCGCCTACATCCGCAGTTTGAACGCCAAATAACACTCAATCCTCTACAACTCGACAATCCTTGAATCCTGTTTGGCAGCCGCCAGTAGGATTTTTTATTGTCGGAATATGGCAGACACGATAAGCACTCGATTAGGGTGGAAAAAAATTTCAGGCGGAGGGACGGTATGAAATCCGCCATAAGTTGGAGGAAGGTTTTTTCAATTTCTTCTATAGTAGTGTCATTGCACAAACGAACTTTATTAGAAATGGAGTGTTCAAGTGCAAAGCTCAGTAGTTTTCCTGATGTAACTGACATAGGGAAAGGCTAAACTTCCCCCAATACGAACAACCGATTTAATGTAACGCAGTACCAATAACAAACAGTCCTGAACGCGAAATTATCCAGACCTAGAACCTAACCATGTGTCGTTTTACCGTAATTTTTCTGCTGATTGTCTTGAGCGGTTGCACGATTGATCTGAACCATTTTCTGTCCGTGAGCGCATCAACAGCGATAAGTAAGCGGTGATGCGACACGGAGCGCGGAAATTTTCACTTACGATATAGGCAATGAAAATCTGAGCAATCAGGGTGTTGCTGATTTGATTACCTACCTCAAAGCCCTCTAACTAACTGTCGAAGCCTTGACGTTACCCTCCGCCCTATTGACACCAAACCGCAATTCTTGATACCGTGTTAATAGATTTCTAGCGTCAGGACAAACACATGACTAGCACGCAATACGCCGCAGCCGTTCCAAAACGTGACACGGTACTCTCGACCCCTGACGCGCGTACTGTGGCGCGCTTCTTTCAGGCTCTGGCTGACCCCACCCGTGTACGGATGCTTACGGCCTTGGCACATGGCGAGTGGTGTGTGAGCGATCTGACTTCGGCGCTGGGTATGGATCAACCCGCCGTCTCGCACCAATTGAAATACCTGCGCGAGATGAACCTCGTGCGCTGGCAAAAACATGGTCGGCATGTCTACTACACCCTCGGCGACCAACATATGCGCGACATCCTCATCAGCAGCATCGCCCATTTAAAGTGTGGCTAATGGTCTCATTGACTGAAGACACAAATAGAGTAGCGGCGATCTATTTACAGACCTGCTCATAAAAGATACGCATGGGTTGAAAGCAGGATTTTTGGAAACTTCTAAATTTCGGTTAGGTTACATCCCCGCACTTGATGGCATCCGTGGTATGGCGATAATTCTGGTGATGATGGCCCATGCAAATGTTCCGTTTGCACAAGGAGGATTTATCGGCGTGGATATTTTCTTTGTTTTAAGTGGCTTTCTGATTACCGCACTGCTCTTAAAAGAGTTTGATGAACACGCCACGATCCACTTCAAACGATTTTACATGCGCCGTATATTACGGCTGCTACCAGCGCTCATTGTCATGCTGATTGTGCTTAACCTACTGAGTGTAATACTGCTTAACACCGTCGAGCGACAAAACAATCTAATCGACTCATTTATTGCGCTCTTTTATCTCTCCAATTGGACATTTGCATTAGGCTTTCGTCCCTTATTCTTTTTGACGCATACGTGGTCACTTTCCAGTGAGGAACAATTTTATATCCTCTGGCCTATTATATTATTCCTTTTACTTCGTATGCAGTCATCAAAAGAAAAAATATTTGGTATCGTCCTGGCATTAGCCACAGCCTCATGGTTATGGCGCGTCATTTTAACCATTACAGTCATGTCTTATCCGAGAGTCTTTTTCAGTTTGGACACCCGCATGGACGGTCTGCTGATGGGGTGTGCTCTCGCGATTTTGATTGCGATTAATCCTCACCAATTAATGAAATGGGCACATCGTACACCCTTTATACCTGTCGCTACGGTAGTGATAATCGGGCTAATGGGTCTTATAACAGACGGTAATTCGACATCAACACCCTTCTGGTCAATTGCGAGTGTAGGCTTACTCACAACGATTACAGTATTTTACTTTGTGATAAACCCGACAAGTTGGCTAAAGTCCTTTTTTGAACTGAAGCCGCTGGTCTTCGTCGGGCGTATCTCATACGGACTTTACCTGTGGCATTACATCATTTTCAAATATATGACCGATTACCTGCATATGTCATGGGCAGGAACCCTGATTATCGGAGGCGGGTTAGCCTTATTGATAAGTCTGTTGTCCTATTACTTTATTGAACAGCCCATATTGAGTCTGAAATCGAAGTTCAGCGTACCCACCCGCCGAATCATACATGAACCAGATTCATTGGTTACACCTTCGACATCAGGGTAATCGCATCAAATCTGGGTAAGAAGCTGAAACAGGAAATCATTGTCGAGAGCCGCACG
>JACDGI010000445.1 GCA_013821665.1 Anaerolineae bacterium | reverse complement strand
GTACCAAGTTGGGGCAATATGCTCAGTTTGGGGCGGCGATTTCTGGCTGTTTTACCGTGGGTTTCACTTTTCCCGGGGCTTGCAATTGCTCTCTTATCTCTCGGCGTGAATTTGCTTGGCAATGGACTCCAAAAAGTATTTGATCCCAAGCAGCGTAAAGACTGATCATTGCAGATTTCATGTGAATCATTCTCGTACTTAAAATTAATCTGCCTATAAAAGTTTGCTGGACCTTAAATAGAACTTAATTTGCGTATTCCACAATCCAGTCGCATCTATTCTCCTCTTTTTATAAAGGTGACATCAATATGAATAATCCCTTTGAAAAACCGGGTCGTTTCTGGCGCGGTAATTTGCATACCCATTCGACAAACTCGGATGGTCGACGTTCTCCAGAAGTAGTTTGCCATACCTATCGCGAGGCTGGATATGACTTTCTCGCCCTAACCGATCATTTTGTGGAAAATGCCAATTGGCCGGTGAGTGACACACGTCCATTTCGCACAGAAAACTTTACGACCATTATTGGTGCAGAAATCCATACCGCGAAACATGCGATGGAACTCGGTCATACTTGGCATATCCTCGCTGTTGGCTTACCTTTGGATTTCGCGCATACCGATCCCGATGAGACCGGGCCTGAATTAGCCCAGAGAGCTTTACAGGCTGGAGCATTTGTTGCGGCAGCACACCCGCATTGGTTCATGATGACCGAGGCCGATTTATATTCTCTAGGCGACATCCACGCTTTAGAAATCTTTAATGCCAGTGCCAGTGACGACAACGATTGTGCCGAAAGTAGTTATATGCTGGATTACGCACTTGCGCGAGGCAAACGGCTGAACATCTGCGCCACCGATGATGCCCACTTTATTACGAACTCACGCGAACGTTTGACCGGTTGGGTACATGTCAAGAGTCCTGACCTTTCTCCTGAATCATTATTAACCGCCTTGAAAGAGGGTGATTTTTACTCAAGCACCGGGCCACAAATTGCCCACGTCGAAATTGTGCCGGGCGATCACATATCTATTCGATGCACACCGGCCTCGCGTGTATTTATTATGGGAAGCCCCACCGAATATGCGAGTATTGGCGAGTTGGGAATCACTGAAGCAGAATTCAGTCTTAAGAACTGGCGCAGTCCATATGTCCGTGTCTTGGTGCGGGATGATGCCCAGCGCAAAGCGTGGACGAATCCTTTTTGGTTCACATAATCGAATAGGGTATTGAGCATAAACCGGGGTTAATGAACCCGACATATGACTTAATCAGAATATCGTCAAATATACAATTGGGATTAATTTATATGCGTCATATTCCCCGTAAGAACAGGTGAAATTAAACCTCTTCGTACCAATATTGGTTTGATTAACGGGAGACAAGACGTGTTTAAAAAGAATCTTAGCCGTCGTGAGTTTCTGCGTATCGTAGGTGCGTCCGGCGCTGGTGTCGTAGCCAGTGGTTTAGCGAACAAGGCATTGGCTTCGAACTTTGCATTGCCAGCTTTCGTTCGTCAAGTCGGTGATTTGGATTTGAGTGATCCCGCCAAAGTCGGTGAAGCACTAAAAGCTGAAGGTGCGAGTGTCAAAATCCATACGTGGGGTTTTTCCGGCTTGCGTGAAACCGTTTTCGTTGACCAATTCGCCAAATATACCGAAGATTTATACGGTGTGGCTGTCAAGTTAGAATACGCAGACGGCGACTTCACCAGCTTTATGACTGAATTGCCATTAGCGAACCGCAAGATCAGTGATCTTGGCATCGATGTCATTGATAAAGAAGAAGAATATTTCTCTCGCATTTCGGCCTTGGAGTGGAATGAACCGATTGACCAAGATCAGTACAAGCCTCTGCTGACCAATGTTCCAACGGTTGAAAAGCCTTACGTTTTCACAGGTGAAAAAGCGGTCAACGGCAGCAGCACCTACGGCCTCGTTTATCAAGGTTACGAGTGGCTTCAAGCGCTCATTCGCAAAGATAAAGTCAATGCCGCTGACTTCAAAGATTGGACAGATTTAGCACGCCCGGAAATGACCGCAAAGGGCATTAGTTACTCCCTGAGCAATGACTCGCGTGGTCATTTTGTATTCCTCGGCATGATGAACTCGCTCGTAAAGCAGGGCATCATCACCGGTGATTTGTGGGACATCGCCACTTGGGAAGCGGGCTTCGAGTGGTGGAAAGCCAACATGGAGAAGCAGATCTTCAAGTATGGCGATATGGGCAATGATCCTACCATGCGCTTAAGCCTGCAATCCGGTGAAGCATGGTGGGGCGGACTTTGGGGTAGCTACACCCGTGAATTGCTGGCGACCGACTGGAACAAGCGTGATGATATGCTAGCTCCTTTCTATCCCGCATCCGGCATCGTCGCTGACCGCGAAACATTAAGTGCCGTTGCTGGTGCAGCCCATCCTGTTGCAGCACGTATTCTCATCAACTGGTTCCTTAGCACTGAATTCCAACATGCTGGTTGGTACAAAGAAACACCCGATGCAGAAGCGATCAACCACTGGAACATTACCGAAGATAAGTATCTGGTCGTCTACTGCGGTGGTGTCTCACCGGAACATCGTGTCGCCATGCCGGATTGGGCGAAACCCTATTACGCCGAAGACCCCGGTAAATTGCTTATTACCGTCAATTGGGATTGGTACATTCCGAACGCTGAAACCATTTCGCGTGCTTATGACCGTATTTCGGCTGGTTAACGAACTCCTATGGCAAATGTCACGTTTAGCGGCACAGGGGGACAAACCATCCCCCGTGCTCGTGTCTTGATACAGGATGTTGTCCGATTCTGGTAGCAGAATCGGGCGACAGTATTTTTGCTCGCGCCCTTATTGATCTATATGGCGGTTGTATTTGCCATTCCGGTGAGCTATCAACTGGCCTTTGCATTCTATTCTCGCATTCTCTATAAGGGTGTCCTCTGGATGCCTGTTCCCGATTTCACACTGGTTAACTTCGCCCGTGCCGTCAGCGAAGCCGAATACATCAATAGTCTCACATGGACATTGGGCGTAGCGATCTTTACTTCAGTGGTTTCGCTCAGTCTGGCGTTGCCCGTAGCTTATTTCCTCGCACGTTACAACACATTTGGGCGCTCGTTTATTGAACTTTCGTTTTTGCTGCCCATTTTTGGCGAAATATTTACGCTTTACGCACTCGCTTATGCACTTACCCCGCAAGGCCCGCTTAACTGGTTACTCATGACCCTCGGATTGATTAAAGCACCATTGCAACTGGTACGAAATCCAGCGGCAGTCATTTTATGGATGTCATTGCCCACCTTATCAGTCCTGCTCATTCGTGGCGCAATTGCGGGTGTGGATGTCATGTACGAAGAAGCCGCGCAAACCATGGGTGCAAATTGGTTCCAGACCTTTTGGCAGGTCACCGTTCCGATGGCGAAGAAGGGCATCATGGGAACGTTGCTCCTCAGTATTTCTGGCTCGGTCGGTGTTTATACATTGCCTCTCATTTTAGTCGGCCCCAACAATAATTGGTTATCGACTAAAATCCAGCGTGAGGTCAATCCCTTCTTTAATTATCCGATGGCTTCGGCTCTAGGAGTTATTTTAACTGGCATCTGTGCCATCTTGATGTATCTCTACTTGCGAACCCAAGAAGCGGGAGAGAAGTCGTGAAACTGCCGCGCCCCATACTCATTGGCTTGAATACCTTAGCTTTTGCGTTGGCCTGTATTTTGATCTGGCCTGCAATACAAATGCTGCTCAGTTCCTTCACGACCGACATCAACTTCCCGCCTAAAAATTTCTCACTCAATGCTTTTAGCCAAGTCGTCTGGCCGAGTTACCTCATCTCGCTGCGTTTCAGTTTGCAATTGGCCTTCTGGGTAACGATCTTACTTTTATTTTTGTGTCTGCCAGCCGCATATGCTATGGAACGGCGGCGTTTTCGCGGACGCAGCTTGCTCTCCGTGCTGATTTTCGTACCGACCATCTTCCCCGGTGTCACCTATGTTTCGGCTATTGGTACTTATGTCGCCATCTTTTTTCCGAACTTACGCGGTGCGTTTCCTATTGTGGTCCTTGGTACCGCGATGAGCGCGATTCCGCTGGTCGTTCGCGCCTTGCAAGCCTCCATTTCGACGACTGACCCAGTTTATGAAGAAGCGGCGCTCGTCATGGGCGCGCGACCCATACACACTTTTATCCGTGTCACGCTACCGCTTATTGGCCCCGGCCTTATTACTGCCACCATGATCGCGTTTACCGCCGCAGCGATGGCATTTACCGCCCCCTTCATTTTGGGATCCCAAGAACCCACTGTAGCGATCTTTGTCTATCGCGACATTGGCAAGTTAGGTTTTACACCGTCGGTTGCCGTACAAGTGTTGGTGATGGAAGCCGTCATTATCGGTGTCGTGCAAACGCTATACTTCGTTTTTCGCAAACAATTCCGGGGGCTATTCGTCTAACCTTATGGCTCGAGTTAATATCCAACAACTCATTAAACGGTATGGCAATTTCACGGCGTTAAAGCAACTCGACCTCGAAATTCCAGACGGTTCGTTCACTGCTATTCTTGGCCCTTCTGGATGTGGCAAAACCACGCTCCTCCGCTGTGTTGCTGGTCTGCTTATGCCTGATGAGGGACATATTTTTATCGGTGATCTGGATGTGACGCGCCTCGAACCTTTTCGGCGCAACTTGGGTATGGTCTTCCAACGCCCATCGATGTTCCCCCATATGACGGTTTTTAATAACATCGCTTGGGGACTCAAATTACGGGGATGGGCGAAGGCTGATATTCCAGCTAGAGTACGCGAAATGCTGCGTTTGGTACGCCTCTCCGAAATGGAAAATCGCACTTATCAGCAGCTTTCAGGCGGGCAGGCGCAGCGCGTTGTGATTGCACGTGCATTGGCCCCAAAGCCTGATCTCCTCCTTCTAGACGAACCCCTCAGTGCTTTAGATGCCAAACTGCGCGAAGAATTGCTGACCGAAATCGCCGAAATTCATCGCCAGACGCGCTGCACAACATTGCTCGTTACACATGACCAATCAGAAGCCCTAACGGTCGCGGATAATCTAGTGTTGATGAATGAAGGTGAAATTGTACAGCAGGGTGCGCCGCTGGATATTTACCGTAACCCACAGACCGTTTTCAGCGCCAACTTTATTGGTACAAACAACTTGTTGCCCTGTACCGTTGTGGATAACGGTACTCAGACGCAGCTTCGACTGGATGGAAGCGATTTGTGTTTGAACGTGATTACACCGCGATTTGCTTTGACGTTAGGACAGCCTGTATGGGCTTGTATTCGTGCCGATGATATTGATGTGCTTGATCCAGCAACAGCGGCAGTCCATAAAAATGTCGTCAACGTAGAAATGGTACGGACAACGTTGACAGGTGGAAGTGTCAGTGTCGAGGCAAAGTTAGCGAACATCCCCATTCGCATCAACGTAGGTGGCAGCCAGCGCTTTAACCTGCTGGACAACACACATACGTTGACCTGTGCCTTGAGTCATGTAACTGTAGTGGCGCGTGAAGCTCAAGCCGTGCGCCAATAAATGGGGTTTGTGAGTGCGCGTAAGTTGCTGACTGCATCTCGGATTTCAACAACACACCAACTATATTTTGCCGCAGCGATATTCCAATGCGCCTCGCCATGTGCTTCAACTAGCTTTTCTTCGATCACTTTTCCATCTGTCACGAGACGTAAATGCTCACCATCGGCACAGCCTGACCACTGAATATGAATGTCCGTATCTTCTTGCGGCAGAGAATCGCCCATCATAGCGCGTTTGCCAGAAGCGCTGTTACCCGTTAATTCGAGTGTTGGTCCGCCGCTGACATATAAGTGTCCCTGACGAATCGCATTGAGAATAGCCGCTTCACTCAATCCCTCAGCATAGACAACATCAAAGCCCAGCTTCTCATCAGGTTGTGCAGGGCCATGTATATCGGTTCCAGCCGTTGCCACCAAACGATAGCCTTGATTCAGCCAGCTATACCAGAGCAGCACGGCATCATTATTATTGCTGATACTATCCCAAGGCGAATTCCATATCTCAACTGCCGGAGCGTTACCGGGCATCATATCAACATATTGCCAATCGCAGCCTGTGCAAGTTGGATCGCCCTCACTCATCGGATGTGCAATAATATAATAAGCGCCTGCATCCATCACGGCTTGTGCAATATCAGGCATCGACAGTCCATCACGCACCCGCCATTCCAGCCACTCTCGTGTGCCCAATGCGAGACAGTGCCCGTTGTAAGTGGTGAGTTCGACACCGCCCATTGTCAGCAAATCGTCACTGGAATAGCTGTCGTGCTGTGCCAAGCCCGAAATCGTGTTGTGATCGGTTAGAGTAACAAAATCTAATTTGTAATCACGCGCATATTGTACGAAATCCGATACATCCCAATGACCATCCGAGTGGATAGTGTGACCATGCAAATCACCGCGATACCAACCGGTGCCGCGCGGAGCAGTCACACCTTTTTCATATACAGGTGCGCTACCTGTTATAGGATCAAACGTCACTTGAATGTCCAACTCAATCTGCACCGGAGCGTTCGGCATAATCATGTGTGTATCCATCACCACTGACCATGTACCACTTTGCAGTGCCCCCGACACAAATCCCGGTGTTGCGTCGATAGCGCTGACCGTAAAATCGTTATTTGGGCGGGCATGTGCTGCCCCACGCGCACCTTGTGGATCAAACAGACCCAAGCCAATATTGTTATCTCCTGCCACACCTTCAAATCTTTTCGGAGAATAACTGAACTCGACAGTTAGCCGTGTCGCGCCTTCTGGCATTTCGAATGAATGATAAATG
>JACDGI010000444.1 GCA_013821665.1 Anaerolineae bacterium | reverse complement strand
CAGCGGTACGTTGTATGCGCTGCGTGAATTTACATGGCCGGCGTTCGCGGGTGTGATGTTCAACGGCAGTATCGTACTGGCGACCATTTTCCTCGCGCCTCCACTTCAACTTTTACCAAATATCACATCCGTGGGCGTGCAGTGGACGATGGCACGTCCGGCTTATAGCATTTCGGCAGCGGCGATTGGTTGGCTGATCGGTTCGCTGGCACAGTTGGCGATTCAAGTGCCGGGTATGAAGGGCGCACGGCTGCACTTTACCTTCAACTGGCGACATCCAGTGGTGCGGCAGATCGCCAAGTTGTACGCGCCGGTGATGTTCTCGCTGGTGATGGATATTCTCCTTATTCGGCCTTTCAGTTTCAGCCTTGCCAGCCAAACAGGTGACGGCAGCATCGGTTATATGAATTGGGCGACGACACTTATTCAATTTCCGCAGGGGTTGGTGGCGACGGCTATCAGCATCGCGATTTTGCCAACACTGGCACGTCAAGCGGCGTTGACCACAGCGGAAAGCAGTAAAGCCTTCAAGGATACGTTAGGGCTGGGGCTGCGGTTAGCCATCACCTTGATTATTCCGGCGACGATTGGACTGCTAGTACTGGCGAACCCGATTATCGCGCTGCTGTTCCAACATGGGGCGTTTGTCGAAAAAGACACAATCATGACGGCGATGGCGCTGCGTTATTATCTGATCGGGTTGCCTTTCGCGGCCTTGGATTTGCTGCTGGTATACGCCTTTTATGCCCGCCAAGATACGATGACTCCGGCGCTGATCGGGGCGTTGAGTCTGGTGGTGTATGCGGTGACGGCGGTGATTTTGTTCCCGCGCTACGGCTTGTTTAGCTTGATGATCGCGGACAGTTTGAAGCATGTGACTCATGCGTCGGTTTCGGCAGTTTTGCTGTCGCGGCGGATGCAGGGCTTTGGCGAGCAGCGGTTGATCCAGACGTTTAGCAAGGCTACGCTGGCATCCATCGCGATGGGCATCGCGGCGTGGGTGGTACTGCCACTTTTGATGACACGGATTGGCACGGCCACGATTGTGCATGAGACACTGTTGGTCGGCATATCGGGTGGGGTGAGTGTGACGGTGTTTCTGGGCATGGCGACCTTCCTGAAGATCGAAGAACTACGGTGGATTGCCGGCTTGCTGGCGCGGCGGATTGGGATTCGACGGTAGGTGCAAAGACCAATGCGGGATTTAACCGCAGAGACGCAGAGAGTTAGAGAAAAGAGCAGAAAACGCTCTTTTTTGTTTTATGGCGGCAGTGGCGGCGGCGGCGGCATTCTGATGCCATTCGGTCATCTGCCATTGGTGGTACTGACAGCGTAACTTTTTCGCAATTACAGCATTTGTCACATCGGTTTGAGGGAGAAGTGATGCTGTTGTTGCTGTTGTTACAACACTCGTTTGTCAGAAATGTCCTCATTGTCGTCAGTGCTGTCAGTGTCGGGATAGTCATTTGGTGGTTGTTATGTCGGAGGCTCAAGCCTGCGCCTGAGTCAACAAAGGGCGCTGAAGCGCACAACCAGCGGAATATGCGGCACAAGCGGCACAGGCGGCAAATGCACAAGTGGATTTTTGTGCTGATTTTGCATGTGCGATTGTTAAGGTGCGTGGAGGGGATGTGTGCCAATGCGATTTTCGGTTACGTCGCATCGGGCTAAAGCCACGAAGCTACAAAGGGGGACAAGCCTGCTAAAGCGGCTTCAAAGCCTTCTGATCGCGAGATTTTTACAGAACTCAACAGCAGCGGTCCAGATTATGATGATTTACTAATTGGAGTGGTATTTAGTCAACGGATGAGGCACGCCTCATCCCTACAAAAATTCACTTGGTCGAAGTCAAAATTACCGACCATTGATTACCATTTTAAGATGTAAAAGGCCTTAATCCTGACCCTACGAAAATGCGAAATATGATTTATCGGTATGCCGTTCTATTGATGTAATCCTATGCCGTTCAACATGTCTCCCATCCCTACGAACATCATAAACGATATGAGGGGCAAACGGGTTACATTTTGGAAGAACATTTTGTAACTCTTTGAGCGTGTTGGCGCTAACCATTTTGAGGGAGCAGGATTGTTAAATGGGTTGGTGGACGGTTGGTATTCGGTAGAGCCGGTTTGTAAAAATAAACGTAATGTATAATAAAGCGCTGGATGGAGTAGCGTAAACGAACTCGTAAGGGAGTATCGGTGATGGCGCATATATTTATTTCGTATGCTCATGTGGATGGGGATTTCGCAAAAGAATTAATCGAAGTAGTAAAGAATGCTGGGTTCAAGCACTGGATTGACAGTGAGAAATTGCGTGAAGGAGAAGATTGGCGACAAGAATTAGACAAGGCGATTCGTGCTTCTTTCGCGCTAGTCGTTATTATGACACCGAAGGCAAAAGCATCAGAGTATGTTACTTATGAATGGGCGTTTGCATTAGGAGTTGGTGTCAAAGTAATTCCTATTTTGCCTAAGCCTTTTAAGTCCTCAATTTGGGATCGTATCTTACGGCGATCTCAAAAGTTACATCCTCGGCTTGAAATATTGCAGCATTTTGACTTTTTCGAAGAACCCAAATGGGGAAAACTTATTCAACGATTAAAGGAAATAGAACAGGAACATATCAGTCAAGAACCTTTTCAGAGGGCAAAAGCTGCCCTAAACGATTCGCATCCAGAAAATCGCAAAGATGGGATCTCCACTCTTGTAGAAATGAATGCAATTGAAGCATTAGCTGAAGCAGTTTCTCACCCTACGAGATCAGTGAGGATTGATGCAGCCTTTGGACTTTGTGATGTAACAAATTTTACAGACATAAGAGCCATAAATGGTTTGTTGGATGGGTTAAAAGATACGGATTGGACTATACGAGCGTCTGCTGCGCGGGCGCTTGGTAAAATTGGCAATTTTGCTCCCGTATCAGCCCTTGCAATTGCGTTAAATGATATGTTTGGCGAAGTTCGTTTAGCCGCTTCCCAAGCTTTAGGTGACATCAGCGATCCAAATTCAGTTTTAGATCTGATAAAGACTTTAAGAAATTCAACCTATCCATTGGTTCAGCACGTTGCAGCTGAGTCTCTAGCACGTATAGGACGACCTGCTATTCCTGAACTTATAAAAATCATTAATGATAAGGATGTTGGGGCTATAGTCTGCATACATGCGGTAAATGTTTTAGGGGTAATTGGTGATTCAATTGCGGTAAATGATTTGCTTAAACTACTTGTTGACAAAAATTCTGATGTCATAAAAACTGCAATTAAAGCACTTGGTAAAACAGGCGATCCACGAACTATACCGAAACTTGTAGAGATAATGTATGACCCTAATAATGACGATTTATGTGGAGATGCGGCTTTTGCTTTAGGGAAAATGGGCAAATCTGCATTACCAAGTTTGCTAGATGCAGTGCAAGATGCACGTTCATATTTAAGGAAGTTAGCGATTGAGACATTAGCAGAAATAGGAGAAGTAGATACTATTCCCACAATCATAAATGCACTTTGCGATAGTAATTACGAAGTTCGCAATGCTGCGATGTCAGGATTAATAAGAATCGGTGATCAATGTACGGAACAAATATTGGCAGTTATTCAAAATGTAACCGCATGTGGACGAGAAGAAGCAATCGTAGTTTTTGGAAAGATAGGCAAGGAAGTACATGCCAATATTTTATTAGAAATATTAAGAAAGGAAGGCAAAGGTAATCCAAAATTATGTTTGCAAATTGTACGTGCCTTAGGAGAATTCAGAAATCCGATTGCCGTCCAAGATTTAATATTGGAACTTTCAAATAATTATACAATCGTGTTTTATGTGGGATATGGGATTGAAATTCCTCAACGTATTTGTGATGTTGCTGAAGAAGCACTTGAGAAGATTAATTCGGCAGAAGCCGTTATAGCAGTAAAAAACTGGCGGCGAGAGCAAGGAAGTTAGTGAGTGTGAGCATATTTACTAACGATTCAAAAGTGGCGATTGTGCCTGATAAAATACGTTACAATAGGTAAAAGGCTCAGTTTGAGGGAATGTTTATTATGAGTAAGAAGAATAATCAGCGGCCACTGCCCAAGCCGCAAACCTACAAGCTCAAGGAAAATCATAGCTGGAAAGCGCCAGCGGGGTTTAAGGTTGTAGTGCTGGATCGTGGGGCGGTGAGCTTCAATATCCCTGAGAAGTGGTTTGTGGCGAAGGTGGATCCGACCTTCGAGATGCACAACGCAGCGCCACCGGATGACGACGCGCGGCTGTCGGTGACGTTTTTTCGCCATCCGCCGGGGATTGATTGGACGGGTTTGCCCGTTGAGCCGCTACTGCAACGTTCGATGAAGGATGTTAATGACACGAATACGCTGGGAACGAGCAAGCCGGTACGACTGCCGCGCACGGACATCGAATTGGTGTGGGCGGAACAACGGTTTATCGATCCGGTGGAGAAGCCGCGCGAAGCCTTTACACGGGTCACGCTGGCACGCGGGTTCGATATTCATGCGATATTGTCGTTTGATTATTGGGTGAATCAGGCGGCACAGTTCCGACCGGTGTGGAATGAGATTATCCGTTCGCTGCAAATTGGGCGGGTGATCGCTGATCCGTTGAGAGGCGAGACGCTGCATTAATCCATTGAACCGCAGAGACGCAGAGAACGCAGAGACAGAGCAGAGTGTTTTAACGCAAGGGCGCAAAGAATTTTTACCACAGAGACACAGAGAGTGTAGAGATTTTCGGGGAAACGGCGCGTTTTTCCTACAGATTTTAATTAGTCACAAGGTTGGAGTTTAGTCATGCAATATACGGAAAATGGGCCTTTGGGCTATTACTTCGAAGAGATTGAAATTGATAAGCCGCTGGTCACACGGGGACGGACGGTGACGGAGTCGGACATCGTGCAGTTCGCGGCGCTGACGGGTGATTATAACCCGATGCACACCAACGCCGAGTATATGAAGTCGCATCCGATGGGGCAGCGGGTGGCACACGGCATGTTGACGCTGAGCTACGCGGTCGGGCAGTTGTACCAATTGGGGTTTATGGAGCGCACGGTGCTGGCTTTCCGTGGCCTCGAAATGAAGTTCAGTTTGCCGGTGCTAATCGGGGATACGATTCATGTGCGGTTGACCGTGAAAGAGAAAAAAGAGATGAAGCGCTTGGGGGGCGGCATCGTTAGCGCGGAAATCAAGATCCTCAACCAAGATGGCAAGACGGTGCAATCCGGTACGATGGAATTACTGATGGCTTCGAAACCAACCACATAAGGGGCGCGATGTGGCAAGGCCAAAAGCGGAGGCAGCGTACTATTTGGTGCAGTTCAGAGACATTAGTGATGCGGCAGCGTTTGTGGCCGCGTTATCACAGTTCTTATCTTACCCGGAGAGCATCAAATATCTACGACCGTCGGCACCAGCCGAAATCTGGAGTTATATATTTGGTACGGCGGAAGATATTGAACTCATCGAGGTTTATCTGAACGCGACAGGCATAGCAGCGATGAAGGATTCTTTTGATGAACTGCCTCTATTTAAAACAGTGCGCGGTGATCAGTTGCCGTTGGATTGTATTTCACTGATCGGTTCGGGTGGGGTTGAGGCGTGGGGGTTGGAAGAAGCCCAGTGGCATTTGTTGTCGGAATCGTGACGCGCTTAATTGTGTACAGCTAAGGATATTGCTTCGCTGCTGGTTGGCATGGTGAAGATGAAAGATGAGCCGTGTTCCGGTTCGCTTTCGACCCAAATGCGCCCGCCGTGCGCCTCAACCGCTAAGCGGCAGAAGGCTAAGCCGAGTCCGACACCTTTGGGAGCGTCTTTGTATTGGACGCGACTAAATTTCTCGAAGATTTTATTCTGCATTATGGGGGCAATCCCCGGCCCAGAGTCATTGACGCTGATGCGGACAGCGCCGGTGACAGTACGCGCAGATAGGGTGATTTGCCCGCCCATCGGTGTGTATTTGACGGCGTTTTCCATGAGGTTGGTGATGACACGCAAGACCATATCGGCATCGCAGGTTAGCAGCGGCAGATTATCGGCGAAATCGAGTTTGAGTTTTTGCTGTGATTCGTGGATGATCGGATACACGAGCTGCGAGGCTTCCGTCAGCAAGTCGTGTATGGCGGTTGGCTTGGCATCCAAAACGGCTTTGCCTTCTTCCAAGCGTTGAATATCCAACAGGCTTTCGACCAGACGCGTAAGTTGTTTGGTGCTGCGGGTGCCAACATCCAGCAAATCTCTGACGACCGAAGAGTTTTCTCGCGCTAAGAGTTTGCTCAGGGTGATGATGCTGCTGTAGATGTTGTGGAGCGGCCCGCGTAAATCGTGATAGACCATCGAGGTCAAATCCTGACGCAACTGTTCCAATTCCAGTTGGGCGGAGATGTCCTCCTCAACCCAGATAATGACATCATCATCACCTAAGAAAAGGCGGCGTGCCCGTACCAGCACCGGAATATCTTCACCTTGTTTGGGGAAGACCGTGGTGCGGAAAACGACTTCCTTACCTTCCTGAAGTGAGTCGAAGCGGTTGCTGCCGATAGGGCCAGTACCTAAGCGATGAATAGCGGTGATGCCCTGCTGTATGAGATCGGCGCGTTTATAACGCAGGAACTCGCAGGCACGGCGATTCACGTCGATGATATAGCCTTCCAGATTGGTCATAATCATGGGGACAACGGCTTCTTCAAACAGCCATTTATAACGGGCTTCATCTTTGGGGATGGCGTTCATCTCGACGGTATTGCCAACCGAGGCGCTGACCATATCGCCGACCGCGACCAACCACTCGACCATACTTGAATCGAAATAATCCACCTGCGGATGGATGAGCGCCAATACGCCGTACAT